>PLTJ01000240.1 GCA_003164455.1 Acetobacteraceae bacterium | reverse complement strand
AGATCCTTCGCCTCTTTCAGGCCGAGACCGGTGATGGTGCGGATCTCCTTGATGACGTTGATCTTCTTGTCGCCAGCCTTGGCCAGGATAACGGTAAACTCGGTCTGCTCCTCCACCGGCGCGGCGGCAGCGGCGGCGGCAGCCGGAGCAGCGGCGGCGGCAGCCGGCGCGGCGGCGGACACCCCCCACTTCTCCTCGAGCAGTTTCGACAGTTCGGCGGCTTCCAGCACGGTGAGGCTGGACAGCTCATCCACCAGCTTCGCGAGATCGGTCATTTTAGTGTAACCCCTAATCTAAGTCCTGGTCGGTTCCATGCAAGCCCGGCTGTGCGGGCCTGCCATAACGTTTACGCAAGCCGGTCGCGACCCCCGCAGGCCCTGCCGCGGGGCAGCGATCAGGCCGCCTCGGCTTCGGCCTCGTCCTTCCTGGCATAGGCCGCCAGCACCCGTGCGACCTGTCCGCCCGGCGCCTGGAGAATGCCGGCGATCCGGGTGGCGGGGGTCTGGATCATCCCTACCAACCGCGCCCGCAGCGCATCCAGCGACGGCAGCTCGGACAGCGCCTTGATCCCAGCCGCATTCAGCGTCTGGGCTCCGAGCGAGCCTCCGAGCACGACGAACTTGTCGTTGATCCTGGCGAACTCGATGGCGGTCTTCGCCACGGCTACCGGGTCCTTCGACCACGCAAGCGCGGTCGGCCCCTTCAGCAGCGGCTTGATGCCCTCGAACTGGGTCCCATCCAAGGCGAGCGTGGCCAACCGGTTCTTCGCGACCTTGTACGTCGCCCCGGCTGCCCGCATCCGTCGGCGCAGATCAGTGGCCTCGGCCACGGTCAACCCCTTGGACTGGGTGACCACGACCATGGACACGTCTGCAAAGACGGAAGCCAGGGAGGCGATGAAATCTCGCTTCTCCGTACGGTCCAAAACCCGTCTCCTGTGTGGCCTGGTGCCTGTAGATCGCACCCGGCCGGGTTGCCCTCTGGGCCGCACGAACGCCACCAGGCGCCCGGGCGGACCCGGTTCGCCTGTCCATGCGGAGCCGGCCGCGCCTGCGGCGGACCCCGTAGCCGGAACCGCCAGGGGATCGGGGCATTGCGGCCCGCTTCACCCTCGGCTTCCCCGTCTCCCGTGCGCGGGCCGGAGCCCCTTAAGACGGCCCGGGCGAACCCGGGCGGATCACGAACGGTCTCGGACAGGTTCGGGGGCTCCCGCCCCCTGCCCGCCGGCCCCACAGGGCCGACGTATCTCTCCTCAGCCGGCCAGCGAGGCCACGTCGACCCGCACGCCCGGCCCCATGGTGGAGCTCAGCGCCACCTTCTGCACGTAGGTGCCCTTGGCACCGAGCGGCTTGGCCTTGATGATGGCATCGGCGAAGGCCTTCGCGTTCTCCAACAATTGCTCGGCAGAGAAACTTGCCTTGCCGATACCGGCATGGATGATGCCCGCCTTCTCGGCACGGAACTCCACCTGCCCAGCCTTGGCCGCCAGGATGGCACCCTTGACGTCCATGGTGACGGTGCCCAGGCGAGGATTCGGCATCAGGCCACGCGGGCCGAGGATTTTGCCGAGCCGGCCGACCAGCGCCATCATGTCGGGCGTGGCAATGCAGCGATCGAAGGCGATTTCGCCGGCCTTGATCTTGTCGGACAGATCCTCGGCGCCCACCACGTCCGCACCGGCGGCCAGCGCCTCCTCGGCCTTGGCGCCGCGGGCGAACACGCCCACGCGCAGCGTCTTGCCGGTGCCGTTCGGCAGGCTGATCAGGCCACGCACCATCTGGTCGGCGTGGCGCGGGTCGATGCCCAGGTTCAACGAGATCTCGATGGTTTCGTCGAATTTCGCGCGGGCGTTCTGCTTGACGACGGCGATCGCCCGATCGAGCGGAAAAGCCTTGGTCTTGTCGAAGCTGCCGTAGGCCGCCTTCAACCGCTTGTCGTGCGCCATCGGCTTAGCCCTCCACCACGGTCAGGCCCATCGAGCGGGCCGAGCCAGTCAGCATGCGCACGGCGCCGTCCACATCGTTGGCGTTCATGTCCTTCATCTTGATCGCGGCGATTTCACGCAGCTGGCTGATGGTCACACTGCCGACCGGAGCACCCTTGCTGACGGCGGTCGAGCCCTTCTCGATCTTCGCCGCCTTCTTGAGAAAGTAGGTGTTCGGCGGCGTCTTCATAACGAACGAGAATGTGCGATCGCCAAACGCCGTGATCACCACGGGCACCGGCATGCCGGGCTCCATCTGCGCCGTGGCGGCGTTGAATTCCTTCACGAAAGCCATGATGTTGAGACCGCGCTGGCCGAGTGCGGGGCCGACCGGTGGCGAGGGGTTCGCCTTGCCCGCGGGAATCTGTAGCTTGATGTAGCCGACGATCTTCTTCGCCATGGTATCCCTGGTCCTGTTGCAGGGACCGCGGTGCATACGACCAGACAGCCACAAAGGCCGCTGGTCTCCCGCGTTCCGGTTGAACGGGGGCGTCTAGCGCGGTGGCCAGTCCGAGTCCAGCGGAATCGCCCGCAGGTCCCACAAGGGGTGTCTCCGTGTGAAATAAGCGGGTTGCATGCCGCTATCCGTTCTCTGGGTTCCTCGCCAGCGTTCGGGTATTCAGTTTGGTCTGGGTCAGGACAGGTCGATCTCGGTGGTCAGCACGTAGCCGATCCAACCGCCCGGCGCTTCCACCTCGGCCCACTGAAACAGATCCTTCCAGACCAATCGACGGACCTGCACGAGCTGCCCGCCGGGCAGGGAAACCAGTGGCACGCCGGCGCGCTCAGGCGCACGGAACAGCAGCGCCCCACCCGGCCGCACGATGGCGGCGCGGCGCAACCCGGCGGCATCCTGTGCCATCCCCGGGGCAGCGGCCGGGCGGGATTGCCCGATCCAGGCGGTGGCGCCGGCGAACAACACCACCAGCGCGACCCCCATGCCCGCCAGCCCCCAGGCCCTCACCCTCGCCTGCAGGCGGGCAAGGCTGGCCTGCAGGCGCCCATTCTCCGCCCTCAGCACGTCCCGCTCCCAGGCGAAGCGCTGTGCATCGGCATCCAATAACGCGAGGCTGTGGCGCAGCGTCGATACTTCACCCTCGAGCCGGCCATGTTCGGCCCCACCCGGGGCCCCCGCGGCTCCGGCCAGGAAGATGCGCTTGAGGTCGCCACCGGTCAGGCCGATGCGACGCGCCAGGGCGCCGACCGCCCGACCCGCATTGTCGGCCTCGCCATTCTCGGCGGCGAGCATGGCCAACCGTGCCGCTAACCGCTCGAGATCGGCCTCACCCACAGGTCCGCTCGCGTCGTTCACCCCACCTCCGGCATCACCAGATAACTATATAAAGTGTAGCTCCGATCGCCGGGCCGGACTACCACGACGCTCGCCTCTCACACCGGCAGAACCACAGTCGCCCGCACGCCGCCGCCCGCGCGATTGGCCAGTAGCACGTCGCCACCATGGGCACGCAGGATGTTACGGGCAATCGGCAGGCCGAGCCCACTGCCACCCGTCTCGCGGTTGCGGCTGGTTTCCACCCGATGGAAGGGCTGGAATACGCGATCGAGCTCAGCGGGAGGAATGCCAGGGCCATCATCCTCGACCAGCAGGGTGAGCTGGCCTGCCTCGGGCGGGGCGAGGCGCACGCAGGCATTACCGCCATAGGAAAGCGCGTTCAGCACCAAGTTGCTCAGCGCCCGCTTCATCGCCAGTGAGCGCACCCGGACGGTCAGGTGGTCGGGTCCAGCGTAGCTCAGCTTCTCGGCACAGTCTGGTCGGGCGTCGGCGGTTTCATCGAGCACCGTGCGCGCCAGTTCCGGCAGATCGACTGCGGCCACCGGCTCATCGGCGGCGACGTCGCGACCAAATGCGAGAGTAGATGCCACCATCGCCTCCAGCTCATCGAGGTCGGCCAGCATCTTGCCGCGCAATTCATCATCCTCGAGGAACTCGGCACGCAGCTTCAGGCGGGTGATCGGGGTGCGCAGGTCGTGCCCCATGGCGGTCAGCATGAAGGTACGGTCCTGCACGAAACGGCGGATGCGCTCGGCCATGGTGTTGAAGGCACGCGCCGCAGTGGCGATTTCCGATGGCCCGGTCTCCGGCAGCGGCGGGGCGTTGACGTCGCGTCCGAGCGCCTCCGCCGCCGCGGCCAGCGTCGCCACCGGGGCAATCAGCCGCCGCACCGCCCACAGACTCAGCCCGGCCGCGGTCACTGTCATCATCAGAAAGGCGGAGAGGAAATTCAGCGAGTGCCAGGGTCGGAGCGGCGGCATGTCCAGCGTCACGTTCAGCCACTTGCCGTCGGGCAGGCGCAGCCCCACGGCAGTCCGCTCGGCATTCGCGCCGCCACGCAGCACAAACTCGCGCGGGCGTTGCTGCACCGGGATCGGCACCAGCAACATCGCCCCGCGGAACTGCCGTTGGGCGGCAGGGTCCATGACCGGCAGCGCCTCGGAGATCGGCGTGTCGGCGATCCAGGCACTGGCTCCGTCGCGCAGGTCGAACTCGGCCACCACCGCGGCGCGGTCTTCGAGCGTGGTCAACGCCACGCTGCGGTACATCGAGATCACGCGCACCGCGGCATCGCGCGCCTGCGCCGTGCGCTGCACGTCGATGCGATCCAGCGCATGGATGGTCAACCCGGCGATCTGCACCAGTCCCAGCCCGATCAGCAGAACCAGCGCGGTACGCGTCGCCAGGCTGCGCGGCGAGAGCAGGACCTTGATCACCTGCTCATCATGCGCGTTCGACCTCAGCGGCCAGTACGTAACCGCCACCGCGTACCGTCTTGATGAGCTGCGACTGCCGCCCGTTATCGTCGAGCTTGCGCCGCAGCCGGCTCACTGCCACGTCGATCGCGCGGTCGAACGGGCCGGCTTGCCGGCCACGCAGCAGGTCCAACAGCATGTCGCGCGTCAACACCCGGTTGGCGCGCTCGACCAGAGCGACCAGCAGGTCGTACTCGCCGCCGGTCAGCGGCACCTCAACGGCATCGGGGTTGAGCAGGCGACGACGCGTGAGATCGAGCGTCCAGCCCGAGAAGCGCAGGGTCCGCGGGCCGGATTCGACGCGCCGCTCGGTCGGCTCGCCGACCCGGCGCAGCACGGCACGCATGCGGGCCAGCAACTCACGCGGGTTGAACGGCTTGGGGACATAGTCGTCCGCCCCCAGCTCGAGCCCGATGATGCGGTCAGTCTCCTCGCCCATCGCGCTGAGCATGACGATCGGCACGTCGGAGAAGCCACGCAGCCAGCGGGCGAAATCCAGGCCCCCCTCGCCGGGCAGCATCAGGTCGAGGATGATCAGGTGGAAATGGCCGAGCGGCCACACGCGCCGTGCTTCGCGCGCGTCGCGTACCGCGGTCACCCGAAACCGGTGGCGCTCCAGGAAGCGCGCCAGCAGTTCGCGCGTCTCGCGGTCGTCGTCCACCACCAGGATATGCGGCATCACGCCGCCGGCCGGGCCTGTGTCCATGGTCCTGAGTATATGCTAGCCGGACGGGCTTCCGCACGGCCATGTTGCACTACTTATCACCTTCCGCCCCGAATCGCGACAGCCCGAAGACAGTGCTACTGTTTCCCCATCCACCACCGTCGGCGCGTGCCGGGCTCAATGCCCTGGCCGCGGCCGACCCCGATCTCGGCCGTATCGAGGCTGCCGCCGGCCCGCTGCCCTGGCGGCGACGAGCGCGCGGCTTCCCGGGGTTGCTGCAGGCGATCGTCGGCCAGCAGATCAGCAACCAGGCGGCAGCAGCGATCTGGCGCCGCCTGCACGCCACGACGAGCGCACTGGAGCCGGAGGGGCTGCTGGCGTTGCCCGACGAGTCGCTTGTTCTGGCGGGGTTATCACGGCCGAAGATCGTGTATGCCCGCGCCCTCGCGGCTGCCTTCGCCGAGGGCCGGCTCAGCGAGGCGGGGCTGGCTGGCATGATGGACGCCGAAGCCGTGGCGGCGATCTCCGCGGTGCGCGGCATGGGCGCCTGGTCGGCCGAAATCTACCTGCTGTTCGCGCTCGAGCGTGACGACGTATTCCCTGCTGGCGATCTCGCGCTGGCCGCGGCGGCGGCCCACCTCAAAGCCCTGCCCAGCCGCCCCGGTCCGGCCGCGCTGCGCCGCCTGGCTGAACCCTGGCAGCCCTGGCGGGCGCTGGCCGCACGCCTGCTCTGGCACCATTGGCGGCATGTGACCGGCCGGCCCGCGATGGACGATCTGCCACCGACGTGAGAGGGGCCGCCGGCCGGCCCCCCGCGCCTTCGTGGCCAAACGCAAGCCGGTGTGGCAGGACCGCTGAGCGCCCAGAGGCCGGGCTTTGGGCTGCTGGCGCGACGAAATCAACGCCGCAAAGCAACGGTCGATTCATCTCCTTCTGGCGAAATGAGGCCACCGCCCGCATGCGGGCTCCAGCGCAGGCATCGAGGCTCGCCGTGTTCATCGAGGCCTATCAACCCAAGACGTTCCGCGAGCGCGGGGTATCCGCGCCGTTCACGACCCCCTTGTTGACCGGAGCCCGGCTGCGCGCCGCGCCGGCGCGTGCAGGCCACGTGCTGGAGGTGATTATCCCGAACCCGGCCGGGCGCCGTGGCGTCTATATCGTACCGTGGTCCGAATCGGGCGATCTGTGCCGGCCTACGATGCACGACGCTCGCCTGACCGAGACCCTGGTGGGACGGCTGGACCTGAGTATGCTGTGCCCGGCCATAGTGCGGCAGGCCGGGTGGGAAGTGGCGGCCGAAGGCCACGCAGGCCGCGGCGGTGCTACGGCGGCGCAGCGGGTACTGCGCGATAACGCGGTGCGCTTCGCGATGATGTCGACCCGCCTGTACTCGGTGCTCGCCGAACACGAGACTGACGCAGCACCGGACCCGGCGGCCTGGGAACGGCTGACGGCGCTGCTCGCTGACATTCACTTGCCCGAAGGCGCCGCGGCCCGGGTGCCCGTACTGATCGACGCGGTTGGCGCACTGGCCGTGGCACTGCCGGACTGGGCGACGGCACAGTCCGGCCCGGCGGCGACGGCAGCGCAAATGGTCGGCACCGCAGCGAGGCTTGTGCATCACGGCGCCACGTATTTGTTGCGCATTGCGGTCGCGCAGATCGACCAGCCGGCGACGTTGCTGCGTGATTGGTTCGTCGATCCCGTCGGTGTCGAGCTGGCGCTCAGTCGTACCGAATGGTTGCTGGACGGCTGGGAGCGTCTGGTGCTCCTGTGGCAGGTGGCTCTGCCAGGGCCCGCCGTCACGGTGCTGGAGATGGCGGCACTGCTGCCGGTCTGGCCGGACGAGGCGGAGGTATGGCTGGAACTGCCGGCCGGCACCGCCGCCCACCTGGCGCGCCGGCCCGTGCCGCCGAGCAGGTTCTGGACCGACCCGACGATCACAGTGGATCAGATCGCACGCAACGAACGTCTGCGCGCGCTGGTGACGTGATCCATGACACTCCATGCCGCCGGATTGCCTGCCTCGGCGCTGCGGCATTTGCAGCGTGCCTTGTTGACCACGAGCGACGAGCAGCTCGCCCGTATCGTTGGCGTGCTCGACAAGCTGGAGGGACGCGGCGGGGCCGACGCGCTGATCGCCCCGATGCGCAACCGCCTGGCCCAGTTACGCCCGGCGCGACCGTTGACCTTCACCCGACTGCTGTTCACCCCGGTCGACCCGCTGCTGGTGCCAGGACCGGTCTGGGCGCGCGGCCGGTTGGGCGTGCCGCGCACCGCCTTGCTGCCGGTGGCCACGCAGGTACGGGCCGAACTGGGCGGACTGGTGGACGAGGCGGACGCCATGATCCGGGGCGGCCGCGCCGACGATGCCGCCCTGGTGCGGCGCGCCGGCGCGATGCTGTGGCCGGCGGCGGCGGCGGTGCTGGACCACATCGGCCAGCCCAAGGGCTGGTTGGAGGCCACCGGCCTTGGTGCCGCGGAATATGCCACCATCGCCCACTGCACCGCGTCCGTGTTGTCGGAGGCCGTGTGGATTCATGCCGCCATGCGCGCCAGTGCCGAAGGCCTGGGCCCCGATGCCGACGAATTGCGAGCCTGGCTGGAGGCGGCAACATCCCGCCATCCGGAGCCGCCGGGGGCCTTGCTGGCGGTACTGCTCGCGCGGCTGCCGGAGGCGGTGGTGCTGATCGAGTCGGCCCCCTCGCAGCCCGCCCGCACCGCCGCACAGGCCGAGCCGGCGATCGATTTCCGGCTCGATCGGCTGGAGGCCTCGCCGCAGCCCGGCCCCGATCCGACCGAGGCGGCGGCCACAGTGCAACGCGCGGTGGCCTTGCTGAATGGGCTGGAAGCGCCCGGACCCAGCCAGCGGCCGAGCCGCAAGCCGCGTACCGAGCAACTACGGCGGCAGCTGGACGAGTGTTGCCGTGCCCGTTTTGCCGAGAACCTCGCTCGCCAGGTGCTGGCCCCGCTGGCCGAAGCGGCGGCACAGGGCGAGATGGAATCGCTGGAAGAGGCCGCGCGGGGGCTGCGCCGGCTGGAAATGGCCGGGCGCCAGTTGGGCGGCGAGGAACACTATGACCGCATGCTGCGCACGGCGGCGCGGCAGATCGGCGAGGACGGGCCGGGCTCGCTGGTCGAACGGGCACGGCTGGTGGAGATACTGGTTGGGTCGGACGCGGCGCTGACTCTGCTGCGGCGCTGAACCGCCGATGCCGTGATGGGATTGCCGCAGAGCCATACTGCGGCTTCAATCGGCCGATGGACCTGCCGATCGCCTCTGCCCCCGCTCCGAATGCGGCGAGCCCGCCGATCATGCTGTCTCAGCCGGAGCAGCAGACCGTGCCGCTCGTGTTCGTCTCGGCGCATTCCGGCCGCAACTATCCCGCCGAGTTCGTTGCCGCTGCCCAGCTGGACGCGCTGACGCTGCGGCGCAGCGAGGACGGGTTCGTCGATGAATTGTTCGCCGCGGCGCCCTCGTTCGGCGCCCCGCTGCTGGCCGCGACCTTTCCCCGGGCATTCTGCGACGCCAACCGCGAGCCCTGGGAACTCGACCCCGGCATGTTCGAGGAACGACTGCCGCCCTGGGTGAACACCACCAGCCCCCGGGTAAGTGCGGGGCTGGGGATGATTGCCCGGGTGGTGGCCTCCGGCGAGGTGATCTATCGGCGCAAACTGCGCTTTGCCGAGGCGGAGCGGCGGGTGCACCTGTATTGGGAACCATTCCACGCGGCACTGCGCGACTTGGTGGACGCGACACGGCAGCAGTTCGGTGTGTGCCTGCTGGTGGACTGCCATTCCATGCCGGGCAACTGTAGCACCCCGAATCCGCCAGCCGATTTCGTGCTGGGCGACGCGCACGGCACGGCCTGCGCACCGGAGGTGATGCGTCGGGCCGAACAGACGTTGGCAGACCAAGGATACCGCGTTCGCCGCAACGACCCCTATGCCGGCGGCTATATCACCCGCCATCACGGCAGGCCGCGCGAGGGCACGCACGCCTTGCAGGTTGAGGTGTGCCGGCCCCTATATATGGATGAGACGTGCATGACGAAGCTGCCGTCATTTGATGACATGCAGTGTGCGATCACCGCGCTGGTGGCGGCGCTGGCCGGTCTGAGTCCTGCACTGGCCGCAGGCTGATCCGCCAGTACCTCGCGTCGGACATGGGAACGGTCCGACCGGCGATTGGCAAAAAAATGGCGGCGCCTGGAAGGCGCCGCCAAGTTTAGGGAGGAAACGTCCAAGAAAGCAGCCCGGCGTCACCGCCTTGCTGCGGTGCACAAGGTATGGTTATCATCCCCGGAATGCAAGCGCTTTTTTGCAATGCAGTGTCGCCGCACGATCAACCCCGCGAGAGCTTGATGCGCCACGGAGAGGCAAACGCCAGGTTGGGTGAACATCGCACCAGCCGTCATACCTGCGGTGCCAAGCCATGCGTATGCTGTTTTTCACCATATCCCTTCTATTGGCTGCCATAGCAGCCCATGCCGAAGCCGCGGCTCAGGGCCTTCGGCCGGGCATGGATCCCAGCTGCAATGCCGGGTGAGGTCTGGACGCCTATCGCGCGGCGCCGATCCCGGTCGCCGCGTGCGCCCCGGGAATACACGTTATTGTGAACATTCAGGCCAACGGCGCGGTGACAACGCCAGCTTCGGTGCCAGTGACGAACAGCATGCGGCCACCCTCGGCGGCCGAGATCATCACCATGTCACCGGCAGCAAACATATCCGCCGCGTCGTCGAAAAAGCCCGTTTCGGCCACCCGGCCCAGAGGCGCCGCACCCGCGCGGTAGTGCCAGAGCGTGAATCCCTGCGCATAGGCGAGGACCGAGAGGTTGCGGATGGCGAAATCCATGGGGAACTCCGGATACAAAAAAAGCCGCTCCCCAGAGGGAGCGGCACCGTGAGTTTGACAGGAGGAGGGTCGGCGCCGCGGCTACAGTTCGGCCGCCGACAGAGAGGAGACTAGGGTAGGTGGGGAATCGGAGTCAAGGAATAATTTCCTTTTTTCTTTCACTTACCCCTCAGGCCACGATGCCCTTGACGCGCAGCGGCCATTCCAGCCGGTCAAGCGCCTCCCGCCACAACCGCCAGTCGCCGCGCTCGAGCGGATAGGCCGGGTTCGGCGCCATGCCACGTTCGCCCCAGATGCGCAGGATACGGGCATGCCCCAGATCGACGCGGCGACGGCGATAGAGCTGGTCGAGGCACTTCACCACGTCGTCGGNNCAGGGTCGCGCGGTGCGCGGGCCGCTGCTGTGACTGCCTTCGCGGCGGGCGACCAGGGCGCCCATGGTCCAGAACCAGGCCTGCTCGGCATTGCGGAACGGCTCGGTACGGGCGCCACGCGGGCCGGTATTGGTGGCTGCGGTCAGCTGGGCACGGGCGGCGACGCACATCGGGTGATCTCCTTGGTCGTGGGCAGAAGCGTCTGCCGGAACACAACAGGAACATTTACCCGCAGCGGTCCGTTCTTTGCAAGCGGAATGTGTAGATTTTCCTATGTCTTTTTGGTTGAAAGCCCTATCACACTGCATTGACGTTCTCCGTCACGATCGAGTCGCAGGCGCCCGCTCCGGGCGGCCTGCCGGAGCCAGACATGAAGCACGATGACATCTGGCGGGCGCTCGACACGCTCGCCGCCGAATATGGATTGTCGCCATCCGGCCTGGCCAAGCGGGCCGGGTTGGACGCGACCACATTCAACCCGTCGAAGCGGCACATGCCGGACGGGCGCGCCCGCTGGCCGAGCACGGAAAGCCTGGCCAAGGTGCTGGACGCAACCGGCGCCACACTCGACGCCTTCACCGCGCTGGTGACCGGTGCCCGCGCCCTGCCGGCCGGCGGCCGCGCGACCCAGGCCGCCATGCGACGCGTTCCGCTGATCGGCTTCGCACAGGCCGGCGGCGACGGGTTCTTCGACGATGGCGGCTATCCGGTAGGCGGTGGCTGGGACGAGGTGGCGCTGCCCGAAATTGCCGATGCGAACGCCTACGCGCTGGAGATCAGCGGCGAGTCGATGGAACCGGTGTTCCGTGACGGCGACGTGGTCATCGTCTCACCGGCGGCGCCGATCCGCCGCGGTGACCGGGTGGTGGTGCGCACCATCGGTGGGGAAGTGATGGCCAAGCAGTTGGCCCGCCGCTCGGCCCGGCGGGTCGAGTTGCGCAGCCTCAACCCCACCCATCCTGACCGCAGTTTTGACCTCGGCGAGGTGTCCTGGGTGCACCGGATCGTGTGGGCAAGCCAATAACCGAGTCCAGGGCTCGCCTTTTTCACTTCCCTTCGGGCAACCGAATCCGTCACGATGGACCATGCGACGGCTGCCCGTGGCATTCCCGCTGCTGACCGAGCGCCGGGTTTGACCGCCCTGCCCGATGAGGACGACACTCGCGCCTATCCGCCACCAGAAGGAAAACGACGTGGAAATCCGCAATCTCGGACGGTCGGGCCTGCGCGTCTCGGCGATCGGACTTGGCTGCAACAACTTCGGTAGTCGCATTGACCTGGAAGCCACCCGCAAGGTCATCCATCAGGCCCTCGACCTCGGCATCACTCTGTTCGACACCGCCGACGTCTATGGCGAAGCCGGCGGATCGGAGACCGCGATGGGCCAAGTGCTCGGCGAGGCTCGCAAGCGCATCGTGCTGGCCAGCAAGTTCGGCATGGCGATGGATGACTCAGGCGAGCGGCAGGGCGGCTCGCGGCGCTGGATCATGACCGCGGTCGAGGACAGTCTGCGCCGGCTGCGCACCGACTGGATCGACTTGTATCAGTTCCACCGCGTTGACCCGCGCACGCCGATCGAAGAGACGCTGCGTACGCTCGAAGACCTGGTACGGCAGGGCAAGGTCCGCTATTTCGGCTGTTCCAACATGCCGGCCTGGCAGATGGTCGAGGCGCAATGGACGGCGCGGCAGTTCGGCCTGAACGGATTCGTTTCCTGCCAGGACGAGTATTCGCTGCTGGTGCGTGACATCGACCGCGACGTCGTCCCGGCCGCATGTACCTATGGCATGGGGCTGCTGCCCTTTTTCCCGCTGGCTTGCGGGTTGCTGACCGGCAAGTACCGCCGCAACGCGCCGATGCCGGCCGAGGGCCGCCTGACCAAGACGCAGCGCATGGCCGACCGCTACCTGACGGAAGTGAACTGGACGAAGACGGAGCAACTGATCGCCTTCGCCGAAGCACGCGGCCGGACGATGCTGGAACTCGCCTTCTCCTGGTTGCTGGCGCGCCAGCCCGTTGCGAGCGTGATCGCAGGCGCCACCCGGCCGGAGCAGCTCCGGCAGAACGTCACCGCCGGCGACTGGCACCTCTCTGATGACGATCTTGCCGAGATCGACCGCATAACAACCGCAAGCTGAATTCTCGCCACCCCGGCGGGATTGCCCGCCGGGGCGCGCCAGCGCTGTCAGACGGTGGCCATCATGAGCCGGACCGAATGCGCATCGACCGGCGGCATGGTCGCGGCCTCAGCCGCGGCATCCAGCAGGCCACGCAGATCGGCGAGCAGTTCCAGGCCGATGCGGGTGCGCTGCACCACTACACTGCGGCGATCGCGCGGATCCTGGGCCCGTCGCGCCAAACCGAGCGCACCGAGTCGGTCGAGCGAACGCGTGATGGCGGGCTTGGAGACGTGCAACTGGGCGGCAAGGCCACGCACCGTGTGCGGCCCTTCCTCCAGGTAGCAGATCAGGAACACAGCAAGCTGACGGGCCGAGAGGTCGGGACCATCGCGGCGCACCAAGCCGACGATGGTGTCGCGGAGCGCCTCAGGCAGGTGTTCAGCCGGGACCAGAGGATTGGGCATTGACGCACTCTTCCGAATACTGATCGCAATGGTTTCATTGTGCAATTTTTACGACCCGGCGTCATCCGAAAAATTGCCGATCGGAGACGAATCCGCCGCATACCGCTTGCGCGGTCCTGTCGCCTCGATTTTTGCCGTGCGATCGGCAAGACTACGGCTGCGATGGGAGTGGACCATGCAGGACGGTGCACCGATTGCCTTGCGGCCGGCTGCGGCATTGCGCCGCAAAGTTGAGCTTGAAGTCGCTCTGCAGGCAGCCCCGGGTGATGCCGATCTGCGCGTTACCTATTTCGACCACCTCCAAATGCTGGCAGCCGAACATACCGGGCTCAGCCATGCCATGCTGCCCGAACTGGGGCATCCACTGTATTTCCGCGGCGCCACCCCCGACGTGGCCAACATGGCGCAAGTGTTCCGTGACCATGTGCTGGAAGTGCCAATGGCGGCCACCCCACGGCGCATTTTAGTGCTGGGCGCCTATGCGGGTTACGCGGCGGTGTGGCTCGCTCGCCGGCATCCCCTTGCCGAAATCGCCTGCGTCGAGCCGATGCCGGCCAATCTGCGCCTGCTGGCGCTGAACACCGGGCCATGGTCCTGCATCCGCGTGCTCGGCACGGCGGCATGGCACAGTGCCACGCGGCTTGCCGTGGGCACGCGGTTGACCGGCGACTGGGCCCCGTCACTGCATGACCGCGCCGATGAAGACGAACGGCTGCTGCCGGCCCGCCCTGTGGCGGACCTGCTCAGCGTGCTGGGCTGGTCGCAGGTCGACTTCGTGCTATGCGATGTCGTGGGCGCGGAGGCAGCGGTGTTTGCCGACCCGCAGGCGCTTTGGCTGCGCCAAGTGGACGTGGCGTTGGTGCAAACCTATCCGGGTCTGGTGCCCGGGGTCGACCAGACAGTGGCCGCCTGCTTCCCATCGGTTTTCTACGATCACCACAAGCCCGGTGAGTACGACCTGTTCCAGCGCCGCGTGCCACTGCGTGCCTATCCGCCGGCGCCGCCGCGGCTGAAGCTGATCCCCGACGAGCCCGGACTCGCGCCGCTGCTGCTGCACGATCTGGAGCCGGTACCCTGGGCGTTCTTCATCTTTGACGGCACATCCTGCCAACTGCATCCAAACGCGCCGGGTCGAGCACCGGCCCACATCGTTTTCCCACGTCTGCTGTCCGGCCAGACGCGATTCTCGGCCGTGCTGCATCATGCCGGCGCGTCCAGTGCGCCGATCGTGTTCGCGATGGTGCTGGAACGGCCGGACGGCAGCGAGGTGCTGCGTGCCGAGCGTGTGGTCGCCGCACGCGAGCGGGTGACCTGGTCGGTGCCCCTGCCCACCCCCACAGGTCCGCATCGTGTGGTGCTGCAGACCACCATGGCGCCCGAGGCCAGCAACAACCACAGCGCCTGGGCCCGCTGGCTGGACCCCACACTCAGCTGACCGCCGACCGGTCCCGCCCGAGGCGGATGAGGATGACGGTCTGCAGCACACCCATGGCGATGATCTGCACGCCCACCGCGACGAACGGCACCGACCAGCCGAACACAGGCACCGCGAGCGCGAACAGCGACGGCCCGGCAACATAGCCGAGGAAGGTAAACATCGTGCTGCCCGAGGTCGCATCGGCCACCCGATCGGGCGGCGACAGCCTGGCGACCTCGGCCATGTAGATGCCGTTCCAACTGGCGCCGAAGAACCCGACGGCGGTGGAAATGGCAACGGTGAAAGCCAGCGAGGCGTCGGCCGGCATCAGCCCGTAGACGATGACCAATACGCCGGCGACGTAAGCTTGCGCGGTAAGGTTGGCCGAGGGCTGGCCGGTGCGGTCAGCGAGCCAGCCCAGGAGCACGCGGGCGAACACCCCGGCCCCTTGCATGCAGGCATAGATAAAACCGGCCTGTTCCAGCGCCATACCGCGCTGGGTGAGGTAGGTGACCGAGAAACTGAACAGCGTGCCCTGCACCATCGAGAACGAGATCGACAGGATGGTGATAGTCACCAGAAGGCGGCTGCCGCGTAGCGCCACCACCGGTGCAAGCAGGTTCTGCCGCCGGAACAGCGCACGCGGATGGATGGATCGGCGGTCATCGCGTTCGGCATCCATCATGCGCCGCAGCGGCGAGATCGACAGTGCCGAAATCGCACCGGCAACGATGGCGAGCAGCAGAGCAGAAGGCCAGCCGAAAGCGACGGCGACCGGCGCCACCACCAGCCCAGCCAGGGCACCGCCGGCCGGCGCCCCGGCCTGCTTGATGGAAAAAATCAGCGTCCGGTGCCTGGGCGGCGCTGTAGCGGCGAGAATGCGACTGCCGGCCGGCGGGGTCGGTCCGTAACCAACGCCGAGCATCAGCGCCGAGACCACCAGCATAGGCCACCATCCCGAGGCGGCCAGCACCAGCGCAACGGCCGAGATCGCCGCCCCGCATTGCAGCGTGCGCACCGGCCCCAGCCGCGCCAGGACAGCGCTGCCGAACAGCAGGAACAGCACCGTGCCGAAGGAAGTCAGCGAGGAGAGGTTGCCGATGCGCTCAGGGGCCAGCCCAGTGCTAGCGGTGAGCAGCGGTGCCGCCACGGGCAGACACTGGTTCATAAACGACGCGGCGGACTGCACCAGAAGTGTGGCGCCCAGGGCAAGCAGCCAGGGGGAAAGTTTCATGCGGAGGGCCACGCTCCGGAGCAGAAGGCGGAAGCGTGCCGCCGACAGCAGGGTCCGTCAATGCGCGGCCGAACCGGCGGCGCGGGTGACGGGCTTTCCTCCCACTCCCGGCAGTCTCATCATACGGTCATGCGGCAGGGTTCGGATCCGTCGGAATGAGACATTGCAGCGCTGGCGGGCGGGTCAACGTGACGCCCACACTGCCCCCGGGCTGGCAGGTGCATGACATCGTGCCCGGTGTGCGGCTGCGCATCGTGCGTGCCATGCCGGACCTATCCGTTGCCCTGAACATCGAAATCGACCGCCTCTGGGCTGCTGCGCAGGCACGCATGGGAGGAACACTGTTCAATGGCCGCGTGTTCAGTGCCGACGTCATCGCTGTCGACCTGCTCGCCGGTCACTGGACCGAGTTCCGCCGCATCGTCGCCCAGGTGGATTGTCCCGACCTGTTCGCCGAGCTCGACCTGCGCCCAGTGGCAGTGAACGGCATCGTGCATGGACCGGACGGCGTGGTGTTTGGGCGCCGCCCCGCCGGCGCAGTCTATCAGCCCGGGCAATGGCAATTGCCGCCGGCCGGCAGCGTGGACAATGGCGCGGCCCGACCAGACGGCGCGGTCGACGTGCTGGCTGCGGTACTGGCCGAGTTACGCGAAGAGCTTGGGCTCCCCCCCGATGCGGTGTGTGCCTCCCAGCCGCTGGCCATCGTCGAGCATGCCGGCAGCCATGTGCTCGACCTTGGCATCGCCCTGCGCACCGCGTTGACGGCGGCCCAGATCCAGACAGCGCACGCCACTGCCGGCAATGCCGAATACGCGGGGCTGGAAGTGATAGCGATAGCCGATCTGCCCGGCTTTCTCGCCGGTGTGGCCAGCGACCTCACCCCGCAGACACTGGTGTTCCTCGCCCGCATGGGAGTGCTGTCAGCGACTCGTGTCGACTGATTCTTGTCGGTTGACTCCGGGCCGATTGGGCGGAATCCATAGGAACAAATCAGGAACTAGTTCCATGTCCCCCACCGGCATCCACCCGGATCATGCTACATTGCAGGTCTTGCGCTCCCATCTGCACGCGCCACAGGCCAGCGTGGCGTACGGCGTGCTGCGCTTTGGCGACACCAGCGTGGCGGCCTGTCTGCCCGCCGGCGGGCTGGCGCTGGGCAACCTGCACGAGATCGGCGCGCGCGGGCTGGAGGCCGAGACCGGCGCAGTGGCAGCCGGCTTTGCCGCCTGCCTGCTCGCCGGGCTGCCCGACCGGCGGCCGGTATTCTGGGTCGCACCATGCTGCGACCTGTATGTGCCGGGCCTGCCGGCCTACGGGCTCGATCCCGGCCGACTGATCCTGGTGCACACCGACACCGAAGCGGAGACGCTGGCAGCCATGGAGACAATGCTGCGTGCCGGTACCGCGGCGGCGGTGCTGGGCGAGGTTGGAAAGCTGGGTCGCCTGCCCGCGCGCCGCCTGCAATTGGCCTGCCGCAAGCGCGGTTCCACCGGCTTCGTGCTGCGTCGCTGGCCGCATGGGCGGTGGGAAACAGTGGAAGAAGCCACTGCCGCGGTAACGCGCTGGGAGGTGACGCCCACCCCCAGCGAGGCAGCATTCCGCGAGCCCGGCCCCGCGCTGGCGTGTGGAGTTACAGCACGCTCGTGGTGGGCACGAGGGCGCCTGGATTATGGAGGCAACGGCCGATGACGCAGCGTATCCTCTCCGTGTGGTTGCCGAGTTGGCCGACGCAGCGCCTGCACCGGACCGACGCCGCCTCGCCGGATAGGCCAACGGCGACGGTGGAAGCGGTACGTGGCCAGCACCAACTGAAAGCAGTGTGTCCGCGCGCCGCGATGCTGGGCCTGCGTCCCGGGCAAGCGCTCGCCCAGGCGCGGGCGATCTACCCGGATCTGACGACCATCGACGCCGACCCGGCGACGGACCGCGCCGCGCTGGAGCGTCTGGCCCACTGGTGCGAGCGTTTTTCTCCCCTTACCGCCGCCGACCCGCCGGATGGGGTATGGCTGGACATCACGGGCTGTGCGCACCTGTTCGGTGGCGAAGCAGAGCTGGTCGCCGTGCTGGCAGCACTGCTGGCACGAAACGGCCTTAACTCCCGGCTCGCGGTGGCCGGCACGCCGGGCGCCGCCTGGGCGCTGGCCCGCGCGGCGGTGCCGGAGCAGGCCAGCGTGTTGCCGGCGGGTCAGGAAACTGCGGCGCTGGCCACACTGCCGGTCGCCCTGCTGCGCCTGGATCCGCGCAGCGTTGCCGGGCTGCGCCGGCTGGGGCTGCGCAACATCGGTGAGCTGGCCCGCCTGCCGCGTGCCGATTTGTTCGCCCGGTTCGGCCCCTTGCCGGTGCTGCGGCTGGACCAGGCGCAGGGCCGTACGGCCGAGGCGATCGCCTGGCTGCATCCGCCCGCACCCTGGGCCGAGCGCCTGGCCTTTGCCGAGCCGATCGGCACGCCGGAGGATCTGGCACGCGCACTGGTGACACTGGCGCGGCTTTTGTGCGCCCGGCTTGAGGCAGGATGGCGTGGCGGACTCGGCTTCGTTGCTACTTTCTTCCGCGTCGATGATGCGTGCTCCGCCATCGCCATCGGGACCGCGCTGCCGGTGCGCGACCCCACGCGGATTGCCAGGCTGCTGAGCGAAAAGCTGGAACGGGTCGATCCCGGCTTCGGCATCGAAGCGGTGACATTGGAAGCGACCGCGACGGCGCCGCTCGCCCCACCCCAGATAGCCCTGCCCCATACCACATCGTCCGGCATCGGTACGGGGGCACCCGACACGGCGCTGGCCGACACCGTGGACGAACTGGCAAACCGGCTGGGGCCCACGCGGCTATGGCGAGCCACGCCGCAGGAGAGCCACGTGCCGGAGCGATCGGTGCGGCGCGTCCCACCGTTGGTGCCGGTGTCATCCTGGTCCCGCGGATCCACCGCAGAACGGCCGTTGCGCCTGTTCCGCCGCCCTGAGCCGATCGAGGTGACCGCCCTGGTACCCGACGATCCGCCCTTGCAGTTCCGCTGGCGCGGCGTCCTGCACCGGGTACGCGCGGCCAGTGGCCCGGAGCGCATCGCCGCCGAATGGTGGCGCCGGCATGACACCCCACCGGACCGGCCAGAGACCGACCTGGTGCGCGACTATTACCGAGTGGAGGACATCGGAGGCAGCCGCTTTTGGATGTTCCGCACCGGCCTGAACGCCAACGGGTTCGCGGCGTGCTGGTTCCTGCATGGCCTGTTCGGATGAGTCCCCGGCTTCCCCCAGCCTATGCCGAACTGCAATGCCTCAGTGCCTTCTCGTTCCTGCGCGGCGCCAGCCATGCCGAGGAACTGGCGGGAACGGCGGCCGCGCTCGGCCACGCCGCGCTCGGCATCGCCGACATCAACACCGTCGCCGGCGTGGTGCGCGCCCACGAGGCAGCAAAGCGCGCGGGGCTGCACCTGCTGGTCGGCAGTCGCCTGTCGTTTTGCGACGCGACGCCCGACCTGGTGTGCTACCCGACCGACCGGGCCGCCTGGGGCAGGCTGACGCGACTGCTTACCCTCGGTAAGTCGCGGATCGCCAAGGGTGACTGCGCGCTCGCTTTCGATGATCTTCCGGAGCATGCCTTCGGGCAGGCCGTGCTGGTGGTGCCGCCGCCCCATCTGGACGCCAACTTCCGCGCTGCGCTGCCCCGCATCCGCGACCTATTCGGCCATCTCGCCTGGCTCGCCGCTAGTCGCCGTCACCGCAGCGACGACGGGCGACGGTTGCGCGCCCTGGCTCGGTTGGCGCAGGACTGCCGCCTGCCGTTGGTCGCCACCAATGACGTGCTCTACCACACCCCGGAGCGGCACGCGCTGCAGGACGTTATGACCTGCATCCGCCTGGGTTGCACCATCGAGACCGCCGGCCTTGCCCTGCAGCCAATGCAGAACGGTACCCCAAGCCGCCCGCCGAGATGGCGCGGCTGTTCTGCGACCACCCCGAGGCGCTGGCACGTACGCTGGAGGTGGTCGCGGCCTGCCACTTCTCGCTCGACGAGATCACCTACGAATACCCCGACGAGCCGGTGCCTCCCGGTCGCACGCCCGACCAGCACCTGGCCGATCTCGTGGCCGAAGGCTCGGCGCGACGCTACCCCACCGGCGTGCCGAAAGCGGTCCGTGCAACGCTGGACAAGGAACTCGCGCTGATTGCCCAACTCGGCTACGCGCGCTATTTCCTGACCGTGCACGACATCGTCCGCTTCGCCCGCGGCGCCGGTATCCTTTGCCAGGGCCGCGGCTCGGCGGCCAATTCGGCGGTGTGCTACTGCCTCGCCATCACCGCGGTGGACCCCACCGAGATCGACCTGCTGTTCGAGCGCTTCATCTCCGCCGAGCGGCGCGAACCGCCCGACATCGACGTCGATTTCGAGCACGAGCGGCGCGAGGAAGTGATCCAGTACATCTATCGCCGCTACGGCCGTCACCGCGCCGGCATCGCCGCCGCCGTTATTCACTATCGCCCGAAACTGGCCATGCGCGAGGTGGGAAAAGCCATGGGCCTGTCGGAGGATGCCACCGCCGCACTCGCGGCTGAAAGCTGGAATGCCATCGGCGAGCCGTGGCCGGACCAGCGGTTGCGCGAGATTGGGCTCGATCCCGCCAGCCCGGTGATGCGGCGCACGGTGGCGCTGGCGCGCGAGCTGGTGGGCTTCCCGCGCCACCTGTCGCAGCACGTGGACGGCTTCGTGCTGACGCGCGAACGGCTGGACGAGACGGTGCCGATCGGCCCAGCGGCCATGCCCAATCGGTATTTCATCGAGTGGGATAAGGACGACATCGACACGCTCGGTATCATGAAGGTCGACGTGCTGGCGCTGGGCATGCTGACCTGCATTCACCGAGCCGTCGATCTGCTGCGTGCCCGCGGGGTGGCGATCACCGATCTCGCCGGCATGCCCGGCGACAATTATCCT
>PLTJ01000275.1 GCA_003164455.1 Acetobacteraceae bacterium | reverse complement strand
CATGGGCTACGCCAGCGAAAGCGGTCTGCCCTTCGAGCTCGGCATCATCCGCAACCACTAAGTCGGCCGCACCTTCATCGAGCCGACCGAGCGGGTCCGCCACCTCGGCGTCAAGCTGAAGCACTCCGCCAACGCCGCCGTGCTCGCCGGCAAACGGGTGGTACTGGTGGACGACTCCATCGTGCGGGGCACCACCAGCAAGAAGATCGTCGAAATGGTGCGTCTCGCCGGCGCCGCCGAAGTGCATCTGCGGATTTCCTCGCCGCCGACCACGCACTCCTGCTTCTACGGCATCGACACGCCCGAGCGCGGCAAGCTGCTGGCCGCCAATCACTCGATCGAGGCCATGGCGGCGCTGATCGGCGCCGACAGCCTGGCCTTCATTTCCATCGACGGGCTCTACCGGGCGCTCAACAAGGGCGACCGCGACCCGGTCCGCCCACAATACTGCGATGCCTGCTTCACCGGCGAATACCCGATCCCGCTGCCCGACATGACGCAGAACGACACCCGCCAGCTTTCCTTGCTCTCCGAGACCCACTGACATCCATGAGCCTCTCCGACCGGATTGCCCTGGTCACCGGGGCCAGCCGCGGCATCGGCGCCGCGACCGCGGTCGAGCTCGCCCGGCGGGGCGCCCACGTGGTCATTACCGGCCGCACCCAGGGCGGGCTGGAGGAGACCGACGATGCCATCCGCTCAGCCGGTGGTTCGGCCACGCTGCTGCCGCTCGACCTGATCGACGGCGCCGCGCTGGACGCGGTCGGTCCGAGCCTGCTGGAGCGGTTTCGCCGGCTCGACATCCTGGTGTCGGCAGCCGGCAGCCTGGGCACGCTGACGCCGGTGCCGCACATCTTGCCGGCGGACTGGGCGGCGGTGGTCGCGGTCAACCTCACCGCGACCTGGCGGCTGATCCGCACCTGCGGCCCGCTGCTGATTGCCGGGCAGGCCGGACGGGCGGTGTTCGTCACCAGCCGCATCGTGCTGCGACCGACCGCCTACTGGGGGGCCTACGGGGCCACCAAGGCGGGCCTGCATCACCTGGTACAGACCTGGGCGGCGGAGACCCGCATCACCGGGCTGCGCGTCAATCTGGCCGACCCGGGCCCGGTCGCGACCAGGCTGCGCCGCGGCGCTTTTCCGGGCGAGGACCAGTCCACCCTGGCCCAGCCCGCCGACGTCGCCCCCGCCATCGCCGACCTCTGCGGTCCCGCCGAAACGCGCCACGGCGAGATGATCCGGGTCAGCCCGATCCCGGCTTGAAAGCCGAGGCCCTTCCTACCGTGACCGGTCCGGCACCCGCTCCAGTTCCCGGTCATGCCCGAGCACAAGCACGATCACCATGGACAGGATCGCCAGCCCCGCGATCACCAGCAGCCCCCCGGAAAAACTGCCGGTTGCGTCCTTGATCCAACCCATGGCGAAGGGCCCGACGAAGCCGGCCAGGTTGCCCACCGAGTTGACCACCGCGATCCCCGCCGCCGCCGCGCTGCCTGACAACACCGCCGTCGGCAGTGTCCAAATCACCGGCATCGCCATGAACACACCGCACGAGCCGATCGTGAACGCCACCATGGTCAGCACCGGATCATGCGTCAGCGTCGCGGCGGCGATGCCGATCGCCGCCACCGCCAGCGCTACCGCCGCATGGCCCTTGCGCTCCAGTTTCCGATCGGACCGCCGCCCGTACCAGACCATCACCCCCGCCGACACGACGTAGGGAATGGCCACCACACAGCCGGTCCCGACAGTGCTCAGGCCGAAGGCGTTGACGATCTGCGGCAGCCAGAAGCCGACACCGTACAGCCCCGCCACCGCGCCGAAATAGACCAGCGACAGGCCCCAGACCCGGATATTGATAATCGCCTGCCACACCGACGGGGCGTGCACCGCCTCGCGCTGTGCCCGTTCGGCCCGCAGCCGCCCATCGAGCCACGTACGCTCGTCGTCCGCCAGCCACGTCGCCTCGCCCGGGCGATCGGTAAGATAGACATAGGTCACGACGCCGAGCACCAGTGCGGGCACCGCCTCGATGATGAACAGCCATTGCCAGCCGGCCAGCCCGGCCAGCCCGTGCATGCCCAGGATCGCCCCGGAGACCGGCGAGCCGATCACCGAAGACACCGGAACCGCCGCCATGAACTGACCGATGATCCGCGCCCGGTAGGCCGAGGGAAACCACAGCGTCAGGAAGAAGATGATGCCCGGGAAGAACCCCGCTTCGGCCAGCCCAAGCAGCACGCGCAGTCCGTAGAAGCTGTATTCGTTGCCCAGCCCGGTGAGCCGGCCGATCGGCACAACGAAAGCCGTCAGCCCGGAGACGATGCCCCAGGTGAGCATGATCCGGGCGATCCACTTGCGGGCCCCGAACCGGTCCAGGAACAGGTTGGACGGCACCTCGAACAGGAAATACGCGAGGAAGAAAATGCCCGAGCCGAAACCGAACATGGTTGCGGTCAGCCCGAGGTCCTTGTTCATGGTGATCGCGGCGAAACCCACATTCACCCGGTCCAGATAGGCGACGAAGTAGCAGATGATCAGGAATGGAATCAGGCGTGCCGAGACTTTGCGGATTGTGCGCCGCTCGAGTTCGTCCATGGGCGTTCCTCGCTGCCCGCGCGGGCGGGCTGGGTTATGACCAGGGTCACGTTCCCATCTTTCCCGCGGCCTCGCAATCCGAGAACGCAACGGAAGCCGGTCAGTCCGGGGCGTACGGGTTTTCCGTGCCGCGAAACTGTAGCCGGATAGGCGCACCGGGAAGCTTAAAACTATCGCGCAAACCGTTCACCAGGTAGCGCTGGTAGTCCTCCGGCGTCTGATCGGCACGCGTGCCGAAGACGATGAAAGTGGGCGGCCGTGCCTTCGCCTGCGTCATATAGCGCAGCTTCAGCCGCCTGCCGTTCACCAGCGGCGGTTGGTGGCGCTCCAGCGCCGCCTCGAGCCAGCGGTTCAGCGCTCCGGTCGCGACGCGCGTGTTCCACACCGCATGGGCCGCACGCACCGCCGGCAGCAGCTTGTCCAGGCCCTGGCCGGTGACCGCCGACAGCGTCACGACCGGAATGCCCTTCATCTGCGCCAGGCTGGTCTCCAGCCGGTCCGACACGCCGCGGCGGGCGGCGTTGCGGTCGGTCACCGCGTCCCATTTGGTCAGTGCCAGCACGCAGGCCCGCCCCTCGCGTTCGATCAGCCGGGCGATCTGCAGATCCTGCTCGTGCAGTCCTTCGATGGCATCCACCGCCAGCACCACCACCTCGGCCATCTTCAGCGCCTCGATCGCGGCACTGACCGACAGCTTCTCCAGGGGCTGCTCGACCCGGGCGCGGCGACGGATCCCGGCGGTGTCGACCAGTTCGATCGGCGTGCCGTCGGTGTCGGTCAACCGCACCGCCACGGCATCGCGGGTCAACCCCGGCTCCGGCCCGGTGATCATCCGCTCCTCACCCAGCAGGCGGTTGAGCAGGGTGGACTTGCCCGCATTCGGCCGGCCGATGATGGCCAGCTTCAAGGGCCGATCCGCCTCCGCCACCTGCTCGGATTCTGCCGGCAGCCGATCGGCGATCTCGCGCATCAGGTCGGCCAGCCCCTCGCCATGTTCGGCAGACACCGCCAGCGGCTCGTCCAGCCCGAGCGAATACGCTTCCAACGCCGCATTGGCGCCGGTCCTGCCCTCGGCCTTGTTGACCACCACCAGAACGGGCCGGCCCTGGCGTCGCAGCCAGGCGGCGAAATGCTCGTCGGCCGGGGTGATGCCGGCCCGTGCGTCAACCACGAACACCACCAGATCGGCCGTGGCCACCGCGCTGGCCGACGAGGCCCGCATGCGTCCGGCCAGCGTCTCCGGCGCGGCTTCCTCCAGCCCCGCGGTGTCCACCAGCGTCACCTGCCGCCCGCGCAACATCGCCTCGGCTTCCTTGCGGTCGCGCGTTACCCCGGGGGTGTCCGCCACGAGAGCAGAACGCCGCCCGGCCAGGCGGTTGAACAGCGTGGACTTGCCGACGTTCGGACGCCCCACGATGACGACGATGGGGAGCACCTGGGCGCTCAGCGCAACGCGACGAGCGTCGCGTCGTCGGTGATGACGTAAACCGTCCCACCGGCCACGGACGCCGCCACGGACATCGCGTCGGACAGCTCCTGCTGGCCCAGGATCTTGCCTGTGTAGGGACTCACCGCCATTGCCAGGCCGTTGCTGGACCCCAGGATCAGTCGGTCGCCGGCCAGTACCGGCCCGATCCAGTGGATCGGGTCTTTCTTTTTTTCCTCGTCTTCGAATTGCGGCATCTGAGTTACCCAGGCCACGCCGCCGTCGTTCCGCGCGATCGCCGCCAGTTGCCCAGCAGTGCTCAACAGGAACAACCAGTCGCCGGCCACCCAGGGGGTGTCGCCGGTGGCGATATCGCGTTCCCATAGCCGTCGGCCGGAGCGCAGGTCGAGCGAGAGGAGCAATCCGCCCAGACTGCCGGCATACACCCGCCCATCGACGACCACAGGCATCCCGCTCACGGCCGACAGGTCGAGCATGCTGTTACGCCCGCGCGAGGAGGCCAGGCTGTCGCTCCAGGCCACCGAGCCCGAAGTGGCGCGCAGCGCCACCAGGTCCCCCGAACCGAAACCGGCCACCACCAGCCCGTCGGCATAGGCCGGCGCCGGCAGGCCGAGCACGCTGGTATCCGGCGCCGGCGCTTGGTAACCCCATAGCCGGCGTCCGTCATCGCTCGCCAGCGCCTGCAATTGGTTGTCCAGGGTGAGCACGAAGAGTCGTCCGTCGGCGATGGTCGGAGCGGCCCGTACCGGGGCGCTCAGGCTCTTGCGCCAGTGGATCTTGCCGGTGGCTGCCTCCAGCGCCAGTACCTCGGCGCGTCCGGTGCCGGCATACAGGGTATCGCCGTCCACCGCGATGCCACCGCCCACATTGGTGCTGCGGTTGCCCTTGGCCTGGGTGTCCACTCGCCAGATGCGGCCACCGCTGGCGGTGTCGTAGGCGGTCACCACAGCGTCGCTGTCCATGGTGAATACACGCCCGCCGGCCACCACGGACTGGGCGGTGATCTTGCGGCGAAAGCCGCCGCCCTCGCCGATCCCCGCGTGCCAGGCGGTATCCAGCGTGTCGCGCACCTGCAGATGGCCCATGGCATGCGACGGGTTTCCGCCGGCCTGCGGCCAGTCGGCGTTGGCCACTGGCGGCGGCAGCACCACGCGCGCGTTTTGGGCGTCCACCTCCAGGCCGCGGCGCGGGTTCATCACCGTGATCCGCGTGCCGGGCAGCGGCGTTTTCTCATCACCGAACCAACGATCCCACAGGCCACAGCCGCCGAGCGCGACGGGCAGCAGCAACACGGCCCGGCGCGGCAGCCGCCGCGTCATTTCCTGCACCCCGCTCATTCGCCTAACCTCGCCAGCAGACCGTTGGCGCGCCCGCGCACGCCGTCCGGTGCGGTCACGTCCTGGGCCAGACGCTTTAGCGTGTCGCGGGCCGCGTCATTGTGGCCTTGTCGCAGATCGATCATCGCTTGTGCTTCCTCGGCCAGCGCGTGCCACGGATTGTCGGGGGCGGCGAGCGGCTTCAGCCGGGCGTCGAGCGTGGCAGGGTCGCCGTTGTCGATCTGATGCAGCACGGACTGCAGCACGGCTACATCGCGCAGCAGGGGGTCGGCCGATGTATCGTTCGCTACCTGCATCCACAGCGCCTCGGCGCCGGCTGTCTCCCCGCTATCGGCCTGCAGTGCGGCGTCGCGCAGGCGTGCCAGCGTGCGGTAGCCGGCATTGCCATCACGTGCCACGTTGGCCAGTTCGAGCGCGGCGGCCGTGCGCCCATCGCCCGGCGGGCCGGCGGCGCTGTCGAGCGCGGTCAGGAATTCCTGCGCCACCTTGGCGGTCTGCTTCGCTTCATGCGACTTCCAGGCCTGCCAGCCACCGGCGCCAGCAACCACCAGCACCGCGGCGAACACCAACAGGCCGCCGTAACGCTGCAGCATCTTGCGGGCGCGATCGGCGCGAAGGTCCTCGTCAACTTCGTCGAAGATGTCGGGCACGGCTGCTCCTCAAGCATCGGGCGCCGGACCATAGCGGCGCCGCCGCCTGGGAGCAAACGCCGGCGGCAACCAAGTGTTCATCTCTTGCCACCAAGCTGCTGGAATGCGCCGCGTACTGCTGCCGCTGCTTGTTCTTGCCCTGCCGGGCTGTGCGCCCTGGACCCAGCCGTACAGCTCCTTCGCGGGGGTCGGCGCGGCCAACGTGGCCAGCGTCACCGTGTTCGGGCGCGCGGTTCCCGACCTTGTGTATTCGGGCGCAACCGGCCGCGACTGCTCGGTGGTGCGGCTGGAGGAGGGTAAAACGTACTGCAAGGCTGTTGAGCCGCCCCCCGCCGCCCCGCCGTTCTGCACCCGTAGCCTCGGCACCGTCGATTGCTGGTCGAACCCCGAGGCCCTGAACGACTCCCCGATGCGCGGCGTCGCCGACGGCCCGACCACGCTCACCCCGGAGCAGGAGGCCGACCGCACCGCGACGTGGCCGAAACTTTAGCCTTGGCCTGAGCGGCTTCCGGCTACCTTGCGAACGCCACCAGGCGTCCGCTTGGCGTGCCGAGCACTTCGTCTTCGCGCATGACGGCCTGGCCGCGGACGATGGTCGCCACCGGCCAGCCCGTCACCACCATGCCGGCGAAGGGAGTCCAGCCGCACGGACTCACGATCCAGCTTTCCTCGATGCNNCCGGCCGGCGTTCACATGGTCCAGCATGACCGGCACCAGCGTCTGCACGCCGGTCAGCCCCGAATGGCAGTCGGGCCAGGGCCTTTCCTTCGCCGCCCGCGGATGGGGCGCGTGGTCCGAGCCGATGCTGTCCACCGTGCCGTCGCGCACCGCCGCCCAGGCAGCTTCCCGGTGGGCTTCGCCACGGATCGGCGGGTTCATCACGCCGTAGCCGCCGAGCCGTTCGTAGCAGTCGGGAGCCACCTGGGTGAGGTGGTTCACCACCACCTCGCAGGTGGCGATGTCGCGGAAATCCTTCAGATACTCCAGTTCCTGGGCGGTCGAGACGTGGAGGATATGGGCCGGCCGCCGGGTCCGCCGCGCCAGCGCCAGCAGCCGGCGGGTGCCGAGGAAGGCGACCTCCTCGTCGCGCCATTCCATATGGCTGGCATAGGGGTCGCCCGACCCAAACAGCGGTTTGCGGGCCCGCAGCCGGTATTCGTCCTCGCTGTGGTAGGCGATGCGGCGGTGGCCGCTCAACATCACCCGCTCCAGGTGTTCGTCGTCTTCCACCATCAGGGTACCGGTGGACGACCCGGCGAAGATCTTGATCGCGCATACCCCGCGAGAGATCTCCAGCGCCGCGAGCTCGGGAATGTTCTGCTTCGTTCCGCCGACATACAGACCCATGTCGCACCAGGCGACCCGTTCCGCGTAGTCCTGCTTGGCGGCCAGCCGCTCGGCATCGACGATCGGGGGGGTGGTGTTGGGCATGTCGAACACGGCGGTGAGCCCGCCCAGCACGGCGGCCTTGGTTCCGGTGGGGATGGATTCCACCGCGGCGTCGCCGGGGTCGCGCAGGTGCACGTGCGGATCGATCAGCCCGGGCAGGACGTGCAGCCCCGTGGCATCGATGGTTTCCGTCGCTTCGGCCTCCTGCCCGACGCCCAGGGCGGCGATGCGTCCCTGCCGCACGCCGACGCTCGTTTGTTCGATGCCCCAGGGCAGCACGCAGGTGCCACCGCGGATGATCAGGTCGTAGTGGGCGGTCATGGTGTCTCTTCCCCGCTCAAAGTGCCGCCAGCGTGTCGAACACGTCGCCTGCCGGCGGCAAGCCCAGAATATGCGTCCGGTGCCAGAGCGCATAGAACAGCAGGTGCCACGCCCCGGCGCCCCCGCGCTTGCCGGCGGCGGCGCGGAACAGCGCCGTCACGCGGGCGGGGTCGGCGATCTCGGCCACGCCCGGGTGTGCCGCCACCAGCGGACCCAGCCGCGCTCCCTGCCCGGCGATCCAGGCCCCGACCGGCACGGTGAAGCCTTGCTTGCGGGCAAACGGCTGGGCCGCCGCGCAGTGTCGCGACAGCCACTGGCGCAGCAGCCACTTGCCCATGCCATGCCGCACTTTCAGCGCATCCGGCAGCCGGAACGCCGCCGCCGTCACGCCCGGATCGAGGAACGGCGTCCGTCCCTCAACCGCATGCGCCATCAGGCAGCGATCGAGCTTCAGCAGCTGGTCGTGCGGCAGCCAGTCCGCCACATCGGTCGCCTGCGCCGTCGCCAGTCGCGTCCGCCCGGGCGAGGCGGCGGCGGCCTCGGCGGCCGCGATGCCGTCGCGCCAGGCCAAGGGGCGCGTGCGCAGCACGTCCAGCCGGTCGAAGGTGCCGCGCGCACGCATCACCCGCCCGCCGCACCACCAGGGCCGCATGGCGGCGCGATAACGCCCGTACCCGGCGAAGATTTCGTCGCCGCCCTCGCCGGACAGTACCACCTTCACATCCTGCCGCGCCCGCCGCGCCAGGAACCAGGTCGGGATGATCGCGTAGTCGGCCGCCGGGTCGTCCATGCAGGCGACGATTTCGGGCAGATGAGCCCAGGTATCGGCCTCGGTCACCTCGATGGTCTCGTGCCGCGCCCCCAGCGCGTGGGCCACGCGTGCCGCCGCGGCCCGCTCGTCGGCGGCTTCCGGCACGTCGAAGCCGGCGGTGTAGGCCAGCACGGGCTGACTGTTCAGCCGCGCCATCATGGTCAGCACCGCGGCGCTGTCGATGCCGCCGGACAGGAACATGCCGTACGGCACGTCGCTGCGCTGGTGCAGGTCGACGCT
>PLTJ01000429.1 GCA_003164455.1 Acetobacteraceae bacterium | reverse complement strand
CGGACGCGGGGTCGGCGGGGCCGGGGCGGGGTGAGGCCGAGCATGCGGCGGATGGGGGCGAGAGTGCGGCGCGCCGCGAGGGAGTTTGCCAGCGCGTCGGCCGCCTCCGGCTCGGCGAGGAGGAATTTGAGCTGGCTGGCGTAGACGGCGGCCTCGGGGCCGAGGGCGGCGACCAGCCAGCCTCGGCGGGTGGGGAACGCGGGCTTGGAATGCGGGCCGCCGGAGTGGGACCTCGCGGCACGCGGGCGCGGCGAAAAGCCGGCGGCGAGGCGGGCGAAGGCGCGGGTGAGGCGGCGCGTGGCGCGGGTGAGGTGCGTCCAGAGCGGGACGATCAGCGGGGCGCGGAAGGGGTCGCGCAGGAAGCGGCGGGCGATAAGGGCGGCGAGGCCGAGGAGGATGCCGCCGAGCCGGCGGGCGAAGTCGGGAGTGAGGGAAAGGATGGGGCCGGCCTGCATGGAAAAGATTCCTAGCACAAGATGGCGGGGGCATGCAAGGAGTTTGTGGGCAGGGGCCGCGGAAGGGACTGGTCTTGCTGAAACGGGTGGAAATGCCGGCTTTGGGTGGAAAGCGAATATTCGCCGGCTGGCGGTTAACCGCTAGACACGGCCCTAGACGGAGACGGCGGGACGGAAGACCCGCTCGCCAGACGATAAATTCCCATTGATCCACCGTCGGGCGCACGTTTGCTTTCGATGCGCTCAATCCCGCCGGTTCCGCGAGCATGCCGGCTGAGATCGACGAGTGCCCATGCGACGTGATTGCGCCAAGCCGGACAGCGGCTACGCTGCATTGCTGTTCGCATGACGATTGTTATGCCAAACCGTTCAGCAAGGGCATTCTCGATTTCACGTGAGGACCGTGGCCCACCTCGCAACAGGTCCAGGATCGGCCGGTATAGGTCCGGCCGGGGCGGAAACGAGACAATCCCCTTGTCCGTCTCGACCCGCTCCGCATCGATTGTCGCGATGTTGTCGAGGTCGCTATCCGAGGGTCCACGCATGGCCAGCGGTGTTCGGTTTCCATATTTCTGATGCAGAGCCGTGGCCAACTGGTGAAGCGGTTCCTGCCCCAGGCGTTCATGGCAAAATTCGCGATCGAGATCACAAGACGAACGTTGTCCCGCCGATAAGACTTGTGTCGATCGATACGGTCTAGACTTGGTGCAAAGGGATGCTTGGCCTGGCCGTCACCGACGATCAGGAAGTCGAAGGGCATCCCCGAGACCGCGCAGCACCCACCGCAGTTTTTCCATGCTGCTTCCAGGTCGGACATCGAAAAATCCTCTTCGGACCCTCGGGCACGGTTGCGTGCATTGGCAGCATTCACCAGCGTCCTCGCCCATTTCGGAGGCGGGCTGCCGTCAGGCGGATCGATAGGCATGGAGCGCCTCCACGGTGTGGCCGGGTCCGGCTGGGGAGCGGAGATTTCACGGCCGCCTTCAGCTCAAACGCGGCAAGTTAAGCACGATTAAGCCGGGCATCGTTGTGAGTCCTTACAATTCTAGGCGTGCCTAAGATCGTAGGCGCGACGCATCAGCGTCTTGAGTAGCTCTGCGTGTTTCGAGATATCACCTTTAGCCAGGCGAATTGGATAATACCGCCAACGGCTATTATATTCGAGGGTTTCGAGTCCAGCCTCTGTCAACTTGACGTCAATCTCGTCAGACTGAGGAAGCTTAATGTCCAGCACTACGATGCTCTTTCGGGGCCGGAAAGCGACAAAATTGTCCGCATGACCGTCTTTAGCCAAGCCAACATAGAATTTGTTATACTTTAATTCCAAAGATTGATCGAATTCTTTAAGCATAGAAATGAGCTGGTCCACCATCGCGATTGTAACTTTACTCCCTCTGTTTTCCCAATAAGAACGGTCGGCCGGGGTTAAATTCACCTCAGCCTCCTCGTCTTCGTCAACCAAGCCACGGCTAAGTTCATCAAGAACGGTGGAGAAAACCAGCGTAACATGCTCGCCAATTTTGAATGCTTGCATTTGAATTGCAATTAGAGGGATTGTGCCATTAAAAAGCGAAATAATGTTAAGAAATCGGCTTGTAATATCCTCGGCCACAATCACTGCACAGTGATCGTACTGCGGGTATCTCTTCCGCTCGATATCCCAATATTCAATTGTCCGAATAATGTGGGATTCGTCGGTCGCGCCAAGTTGCAGTTCCACTTCATATCGTCGTTTTGTGTCAGGGTCTTGGAGCAGCAAGTCGAGGCGACCCGCTCGGGGATGGATTCGCTCCCTATCGCGAAGAACGAGTTCACCAAGATTAAGAATTTTGGGATCTTGTGCAATACACTCCTGCACCCAGTTTTCATTGTACTCCACATGAGTTTTCAGCAGGATACGTGCTGGTTTCGTGTAAGCTAACATTCTGTTTTTCCGTCAATTTTTTGGGGATCGGTCACTTCGAACTGACACGAGGGCGGTGAACGTCGCGGTGGTGGCCAGAATAGCTGATCGAGCAATGGATAGCCACTTCTATCGTTACTGCCGGTCTGACACGCTGCAGGTCCGCTTCGGGTCGGACTCAGCGGTTCCGGCCGTTCCAACTCCTTCGGAAATGCCTTTGTTCGCGCCTATGGGGGTCCGTCTCTGGCCTTGCTTTCGCTTACGCCACCCGCGTCCGGGTGCGCAGGGTGACGAATTCCTCGGCAGCGGTGGGGTGGATGCCCACGGTACGGTCGAAGTCTTGTTTGGTGGCGCCGCAGTTGAGCGCGATGGACAGGCCCTGGATGATTTCCGGCGCGTCCTCGCCCAGCATGTGGGCGCCGAGCACGCGCTGGGTTTTCTGGCAGACCACCAGTTTCATCATCGTCTTGCGGGCCCGGCCGGACAGGGCGTGGCGCATCGGGGTGAACCGGGTGAGGTAGATGTCGGCGGGTCCGCGCGCCGCCGCGGCGGCCTCGGTCAACCCCACCGTGGCGATCGGGGGGACGGAAAACACCGCCGTCGCCACCGCGTTCAGCGCCCAGTCGCGGGGGCCGGCCCCGAACAGGCGATCGGCCAGCGCGTGTCCCTCGGCGATGGCCACCGGCGTCAGGTTCAGCCGGTTGGTGACGTCACCGATGGCGAAGACGTGCGCCGCCGAGGTCTCGGCCCGGTCGTTGACGCGCACCGCGCCGGCCGCGTCGGTCGCCACCCCGGCGCGTTCGAGGCCGAGGCCGGCGGTGTTGGGTAGGCGGCCGGTGGCGGTGAACACCAGGTCGGCGTCGAGCGCGGTGCCATCGCTCAGGGTCACCCGCTTCGTCCCGCCGGCTTCCTCCACCGCGACGATGGTGGCGCCCGGGTGCAGGCGGATGCCGCCCGCCGCCATGGCTTGCGCGAGATCGGTCCGCAAATCCTCGTCGAAGCCGCGCAGCGGCAGCGGCTGGCGGTAGACCACGTCCACCTCGGCGCCGAGGCCGGCGAAGATGCCGGCGAACTCCACGGCGATGTAGCCGCCGCCCAGCAGCACGATCCGGCGCGGCAGGTCGGGGAGGAAAAACGCGTCGTCGGAAACGATGGTGTGCGCCGCACCGGGAAAGTCCGGCCGCGCCGGGCGGCCGCCGGTGGCCAGCACGATGCGCTCGGCGGTGAGGCGCTGTCCCCCCACGTCGAGCGTGTGCGCATCGAGAAAGACGGCGCGGGCATCGAAGATGGCGCAGCCCGAGCCGTCCAGCAGGCGGCGGTAGATGCCGTTCAGGCGGCCGATCTCGCGGCCCTTGGCGGCGATCAGCGCGGCCCAGTCGAACCGCCCCGGCGCGGTGTCCCAGCCGAAGCCGTGGCTGTCCTGCGCGGCGAGGCCGTATTCCGCGGCCATGACCATGAGTTTCTTCGGCACGCAGCCCACGTTGACGCAGGTGCCGCCCCAGAAACGTTCCTCGGCCACCGCCACGCGGGCGCCGTGGCCAGCGACGATGCGGGCGCAACGCACGCCGCCCGATCCGCCGCCGATGACGAAAAGATCGAAATCGTAGGGCACGAGTGACCCCTCCCCCTGCCCCCTCCCATAAGGGGAGGGGGTTCTGTTGGGTGTGCTAGGCGCCGATGCCGCCGAGGCCGACGTACTTGATCTCGAGGTAGTCCTCGATGCTGTATTTGGAGCCCTCGCGGCCGAGGCCCGAGGTTTTGATGCCGCCGAACGGAGCCACTTCGGTGGAAATGATGCCCTCGTTGACGCCGACGATGCCGTATTCCAGCGCCTCGGCCACCCGGAAGCAGCGGCCGATGTCGCGGGAATAGAAATACGACGCCAGGCCGAACTCGGTGTCGTTGGCCAAGCGGATCGCTTCCTCTTCCGTGTGGAAGCGGAACATCGGCGCCACCGGCCCGAAGGTTTCCTCGCGGAAGATCAGCGCGTCGGTCGGCACGTTGGCGAGCAGGGTCGGCTGGAAGAAGTTGCCGCCCTTGGCGTGGCGCTTGCCGCCGGTGACGATGGTGGCGCCGCGGGCGAGCGCGTCGGCGATGTGCTCCTCGACCTTCAGTACCGAGTCCATGTTGATCAGCGGGCCCTGGGTGACGCCTTCCTCCATGCCGTTGCCGACCTTCAGTTCCTCGACCACCTTCTTGAGCTTGGCGGCGAAGGCGTCATAGACGCCGTCCTGGACCAGGATGCGGTTGGTGCAGACGCAGGTCTGCCCGCTGTTGCGATACTTGCTGGCCAGCGCGCCCTGCACCGCGGCGTCGAGGTCGGCGTCGTCGAAGACGATGAACGGCGCGTTGCCGCCCAGTTCCATGCTGGTCTTCTTGATCGTCGGCGCGCACTGCGCCAGCAGCTTCGCCCCGACTTCCGTGCTGCCGGTAAAGGTGAGCTTGCGCACCATTGGGTTGGAGGTGAGTTCCGCCCCGATCGGCCCGGAGGGTCCGGTGACGATGTTGCAGACGCCGGCCGGCATGCCGGCGCGCTCGGCCAGCACGGCGATGGCGAGCGCCGAGAATGGGGTCTGGCTGGCCGGGCGGAAGACGGCGGTGCAGCCCGCCGCCCAACCCGGCGCGCCCTTGCGGGTGATCATGGCCGACGGGAAGTTCCACGGCGTGATGCCGGCGAAGACGCCGATCGGCTCCTTCATCACCAGGATGCGCCGGCCCTTCACGTTCTGCGGGATCATGTCGCCGTAGACGCGCTTTCCTTCTTCGGCGAACCACTCGAAGAAGGCCGATCCGAAGGCGATCTCGCCGCGCGCCTCGGCCAGCGGCTTGCCCTGCTCGGCGGTCATGATGACCGCGAGGTCCTCGGTGTTGGCCATCATCAGTTCGTAGAGCTTGCGCAGGACGATGCTGCGCTCCTTGGCGGTGCGGGCGCGCCAGGCCGGCTGGGCGCGATGGGCGGCCTCGATGGCGCGCCGGGTCTCGGCCGCGCCCATGGCCGGCACCTCGCCGACTACCTCGCCGGTGGCGGGGTTCTTCACCACGATGGTCTTGCCGCTGTCGGCTGCGACCCATTTGCCGTCGATGCAGTTGGCCTGACGGAACAGCGTCGGGTCCCTGAGCGGCAGGGACGAAGCGGGTTTGAGCATCGCAGTCCTCCTGTGGACGAATGCCCCCAGAGATAGGCGCATCCGCCGCCGATGTCAGCCTGGCCGCAAATAGGTATGTCGCATAATTGTTATGAGACGTACTCTTTTGCTCACTCCACCGTGACGCTCTTCGCCAAGTTGCGGGGCTGATCGACGTCGGTGCCCTTCAGCACCGCCACGTGGTAGGCCAGCAACTGCACCGGGATGGCGTAGAGGATCGGCGCCACGAAGGGATCGACGCTGGGCAGCACCACCGTCTCGGCGGCGATGCCGCGCAGCTTCTCCGCCCCCGCCGCGTCGCTGAAAACGATCACCGGACCGCCGCGCGCCGCCGCCTCCTGAAGATTGCTCGCCGTCTTTTCGAACAGCGGGCCGGAGGGGACGATGGCGATCACCGGCACGCTCGGGTCGATCAGCGCGATCGGGCCGTGCTTCATCTCGCCGGCGGCATAGCCCTCGGCGTGGATGTAGCTGATTTCCTTGAGTTTCAGCGCCCCTTCCATGGCGATCGGGAAGCAACTGCCGCGACCCAGGTAGAGCACGTCGCGCGCCCCCGCCACGCGGGCGGCGAGGTGGCGGATGGCGCCGTCGTGTTCAAGGATCTCGGCGGCGCGGCCGGGCACCTCCAGCAGCGCATGCGTCATCGCCGCCTCCTGGGCACCGGTCAGGGTGCCGCGCGCCCGGCCCGCGGCCAGCGCAAGGCAGGCCAGCACCGCCAGCTGGGCGGTAAAAGCTTTTGTGCTCGCCACGCCGATCTCCGGCCCGGCCACGGTCTGCAACACCGCGTCGCTCTCGCGCGCCATGCTGCTCTCCGGCACGTTGACGATCGACAGCACGTGCTGGCCCTGGGCGCGCATGTAGCGCAGCGCCGCCAGCGTGTCCGCCGTTTCGCCGGACTGGCTGACCAGGATGCCCAGCCCCCCCGCCGGCATCGGCGGCGCGCGATAGCGGAACTCGCTGGCCACGTCGCCGTCGGTGGGCATCCGGGCGACCTGCTCGAACCAGTAGCGGCCGACCTGGCCGGCATAAAAGGCCGAGCCGCAGGCGCTGACCGTGACCGCCGGGATGGCGGCAAAGTCGAACCCCAACTCCGGCAGCACCACGGACCGGCTGCCCGGATTGATCATCTGGCGCAGCGTGTCGCCCAGCACCGCCGGGTGCTCGTGCAGCTCCTTCTCCATGAAGTGGCGATAGTTGCCCTTGCCCACCGCCGCGCCGGAGACCGCGGTGCGGCGAATTTCGCGCCGCACCTCCTGGCCCTGGGAATCGAAGAAAGTGGCGTCGTCGCGCGACACCACCGCCCAGTCGCCATCCTCGAGATAGGCGATGCGCTGGGTCAGCGGCGCCAGCGCCAGCGCGTCGCTGCCCAGGTACATGGCGCCCTCGCCGTAGCCGACCGCCAGCGGCGCGCCGTGCCGGGCGCCGATCATCAGCTCGGCATGGCCGGCGAACACCATGGCGAGCGCATAGGCCCCCTCCAGTCGGCCCAACGCCTCGCCGGCGGCCTCCACCGGGGAGGCACCGCGCGCCAGCAGCAGGTCGAGCAACTGGACGACCGTCTCGGTGTCGGTCTCGGTGGCGAAGTGCTGCCCCTCGGCTTCCAGCATCGCGCGCAGTTCGGCGTGGTTCTCGATGATGCCGTTGTGCACGATGGCAACCCGGGCGGTGGCGTGCGGATGGGCGTTGGCCTCGGTGGGGGCGCCATGGGTGGCCCAGCGCGTATGGCCGATGCCGGTGGTGCCGGCCAGCGGGGCGCGCTGAAGCGCGGCAGCCAGGTTGACCAACTTGCCCGACGCGCGCCGCCGCTCAATGTGGCCGTTCACCAGGGTGGCGATGCCGGCACTGTCGTAGCCCCGGTATTCCAGCCGCCGCAGCGCCTCCAGCAACAGTGGGGCCGCCAGATCGGGGCCGATCACGCCGACGATGCCGCACATGCTTGTTCTCCTCGTTCAGCCCGGCTTCTTGTGGGCGGCGCGGAAGGTGGCGGCGCGGCCCGGCTTGTGCTCCATCCGGGCCCGGCCGAACGCCATCGCATCGGGCGCCACGTCCTCGGTCACCACGCTGCCCGCGGTGACGAACGCGCCGTCGCCAATCGTGACCGGCGCCACGAGCACGGCATCGGAGCCGATGAAGGCGTTGGCGCCGATGACCGTGCGATGCTTGGCAAAGCCGTCGTAATTGCAGGTGATGGTGCCGGCNNTGCCGGCGCCGATGTTGCTGCCCGCCCCGATCTCGGCGTCGCCAAGATAGGAAAGATGGTTGGCCTTGGCGCCCTCGCCGAGCCGCGCCGCCTTCAGTTCGACAAAATTGCCGACATGCGCGCGCGCGCCCAGCACGGTGCCGGGCCGCAGCCGGGCGAACGGGCCGACGATGGCGCCGCGGCCGACCCGGCAGCCTTCCAGGTGGCAAAAAGCCCGGATTTCCACCCCGCTCTCGACCGTGACGCCAGGGCCGAACACGACGTTGGGGCCGAGCGTCACGTCGGAGCCGAAGCGCGTGTCGGTGCACAGGAACACGCTGGCGGGGTCGGTCATGGTCACGCCCCCCGCCATCGCTGCCAGCCGCAGTCCGGCCTGCACCGCCGCCTCGGCCTCGGCCAGCTCGACGCGGGAATTGATGCCGCGCAGCTCCGCCTCCGGCGCCTCGACGGCGGCGACCAGCACGCCCTCGGCGCGGGCCAGCGCCACCACGTCGGTGAGGTAGTACTCGCCCTTGGCGTTGTCGTTGCGCACCGCTTCCAGCCAGGCGCGCATGCGGCCGGCGTCGGCACACAGCACGCCGGCATTGCACAGCGTCCCGGCACGCTCCTCCGGGGTGGCGTCGGCCCACTCGACGATGCGTTGGACAAAGCCGTGCTGCGCGATGACGCGACCGTAGCGGGCCGGGTCGGCCGGGCGCATGGCCAGCAGCGCCAGGCCGACATCGCCGGCGGCCCGACGCTGGCGCAGGCGCCGCAAGGTGGCCGGCGTGATCAGCGGATTGTCGGCATAGAGCACCGCCACGTCGCCGTCGCCGAAATGCGCCGCCGCCTGCAACGCCGCATGGGCGGTGCCGAGCCGCTCCTGCTGCACCACCACCGCATGGGGCGCCGCGGCCTTCGCCACCGCCGGCATGTCGGGACCGACGACCACGACGACGTGCTCGAAGGCGGCGGAACAGCTTTCGATCAGATGGGCCAGCATCGGCCGGCCGGCGATCGGGTGCAGTGCTTTCGGCAACGCCGACTTCATCCGGGTGGCGTGGCCGGCGGCCAGCAAAATGGCGGTGGCGGACATCATGACCCCGAGGTAACGGTGTGCGCCGCGGTGTGTCAAAGGATGGATGGGCCATCCGCCCGGCGCGCAGGTCAATCTTGATTTCCACCCGCAACAGTACGCCGCCCCAGACCGCCGCCGGCCTGCCGCGCAGCCTCGTCCTCGACCTCGACGGCACGCTGGTCGATACCGTGCCCGACCTGGCCGCCGCCCTGAACCGGCTGATGGCCGGGCGCGGCCTGCCCGGCTTCACCGCCGCCGAGGTCGCGCCGATGGTGGGCGACGGGGTGCGCAAGCTGCTGGAGCGCGCCTTCGCCGCCCGCGAGCGGTCCCTCGACGCCGACGCGCTCGCCGCCTACCTGGCCGATTACGCCGACCACGCCGCCGTGCTCTCGCGCGCCTACCCTGGCGTGCCGGAGACCCTGCGCGCCCTGACCGGGGCGGGCTGGCGGCTGGCGGTGTGCACCAACAAACCGGAGGCGCCGTCACGCTCGCTGCTGGCCGCGCTGGGGCTGGACGGGTTCTTCGCCGCGATCGGCGCCGGCGACAGTTTCCCCACGCGCAAGCCTGACCCGGCCCACCTGCTGGCGACGCTGAAGGCCGCGGGCGGCACGCCCGCCCGGGCGGTCATGGCGGGCGATCATCGCAACGACGTGCTGGCCGCCGCCGGCCTGGGCATGCCGGCGATCTTCGCGGCCTGGGGCTATGGCGCAGCGGAGATGGGCGCGCAGGCCGCCGCGGTGGCGTACCGTTTTTCCGACCTGCCGGCGATCGCGGCCAGGTTGCTGGGCGGCTGATCAGCGCGGCTCATCCGGCATCGGTCCCGGGCCGGCGTCGGTCAGCACCATGGCGATGTCGCCCACCCAGCGCGTCTCGAACGTCAGGCGTACCGGTACCGGCGGTCCGCCCGGCACCACTTTGGCGATCCAGGCCGCGCCGTTGTGCGGCCGGCGCTGCCAGGCGAGACCGGCGTCGTGCAGGAACCCGGCCAACTGCTGGCCGGCGAAGTCGCAGCGCAGCGTCTCGACCTGCCAGCGCCCCGCCTCGCCGCTCGCCGCCACCCGCCCCACCGTGCGGGCGTCGATCTCGGACAGGCGGCGGCCGTCGAACACGCGCGTGTGGCCGTCGCAGGTGCCGGTGTCGGCGACGTGACGGACCAGGTAGGCGATGGCGCTGAGCGTGTCGATGGTATCGCCGCGCTCCGCTTCGGGCACCGGCTCGCGGTCGGCTTCGTCGGGCGGCGTCAGCCTGCGGATCATCGGCTGGCCGCCCTCATAGTCGATCAGGGTCTCGCGCGCCGCGCCGCGCAGGTGCCCCCACGACCAGAAGCGCAGCGGCTCGGGCAGCGCGCCCCGCCAGGCCCCCCACACCACGATGTGCTGTTCGCTGTGGACGAAAATGGCGAGCAGGCCGACCGTGTGGAAAGTGACATCGACGCGGTAGCTGGCCTGATCCATCGTGATGGCGGCTTGCAATTGCATCACGTCCAGGCCGAGCGCGCTGCCGGTGTAGCTCATGTGCATCGCAACCGGCGCGAAAGCCGGCGTGTCGGCCGCCAACCCGGGCCACGGCAACAGCATCAGCAGCAGCGTCGCAAGGCGCAGCGTCGTGTCCATCTCCCCAATCTGAGGCCCCGCCGCCCAATTGCAACATGGCCGCGCGCTTGACACGCCGAAGCGGCCCGACCTATCAGACCGCTCCCGGGTCCGGGCGCGTAGCTCAGCGGCAGAGCATTCGCTTCACACGCGAGAGGTCACAGGTTCAATCCCTGTCGCGCCCACCATCCCGGCAGGTTCCTCACAACCCTGTCAGCCATTGACCCAGATCAAAGCCGGTGCGTCCTCAACTGGCCGAGTGTCTACCCCATGTTGTTCCGACGCACCCCCTCGGTCCTGCCGCCGGGTTCTCACGACCTCGCCGTGTCGCTCGCGCTGGCGACCCTCCCGCGTCCGCTAATCGCCGGGCTGCTGCGCCGGATGACGCGCGCCCTGCCGCGGCGCTATCCCAAACTGGCCACGCGCCTGGCCGAACTGGAAGGCAAGCGGCTGCTGATCGCCCCGGTCGAGCTGTCGTACGCCTTCCTGCTCGACTTCCCGGGCGGCAAACTGGCGATCGCCCTGCTCGCCCCCGACACGGCGCCGCCGACCGACGCGCAGATGCGCGGACCGCTCCGGCTGTTCTACGACCTGGTGCGCGGCGGGCGCGACGGCGATGCGCTGTTCTTCAGCCGCGAACTGGCGGTGACCGGCGACATGGCGGCGGCGGTGATGCTGCGCAATGCCATGGACGGCGCCGGCGTGGACCTGTTCGCCGAGTTCCTCGACCTGCCCGGTCCGCTCGGCCCGCTGGTGCGCGGCGCCGGGGTGCTGGCCGATCGCTGCGCCGGCATCCTGCTCGGCCCGCTCGCCGGACGCACCGCGCGGCTGGAGGCGGATGTCGCGGCGCTGCGCGGCGAAGTCCGGCGACTGAAGGAAACCGCCGTGAAGCCGCGGCCGAAACCCGCCGCCTCGATCGCCGCCGCCCTCGGGGTGAAGCCATGATTCCCGAGATCGTCGCCCCCGGCGGCACCCCGGCGGCGCTGGTGGCGGCCATCGATGCCGGCGCCGACACCGTCTATTGCGGCTTCCGCGACGCCACCAACGCGCGCAACTACCCCGGCCTGAACTTCACCGCCGCCGACCTGAAGGAAGGCATCGCCTACGCCCACGCGCGCGGCCGCAAGGTCAACGTGGCGATCAACACCTATGCCTCGGCCGGCAACACCAGGCTGTGGTACGACGCCATCGACACCGCGGCGGCGCTCGGCGCGGATGCGGTCATCATGGCCGACATCGCGCTGCTCGACTACACCACGCGCACCCATCCCACCCTGCGCCGCCACCTGTCGGTGCAGGCGGGTGCGGCCACCGTGGCCTCGATCGAATACTACTACGAGTTCTTCGGCATCAGCCGGATGATCCTGCCGCGCATGTTCACGCTGGACGAAATCGCCGAGCTGAAGGCGCGCGCGCCGATCGAGATCGAGTGCTTCATCTTCGGCAGCCTGAGCCCGATGACCGAGGGCCGCTGCTCACTGTCGGCCTATGCCACCGGCCGCTCGCCCAACCTGTGCGGGGTCTGCTCGCCCGCCGAGTTCGTGCGCTACGACACGGTGGACGGCGCCTTGCTGTGCCGGCTTGGCGACTTCGCCATCAACGCCTTCGAGGTGGGCGAATCGGCGGGCTACCCGACCGTGTGCAAGGGCCGCTACATCGCCGGCGACGCCGACCCCGCCTACATCTTCGAGGAACCGGAGTGCCTGAACGCGGCCGAATACATCGGCGCGCTGCGCCGCGCCGGCATCTGCGCTTTCAAGATCGAGGGCCGCCAGCGCGGCCGCTTCTACGTCGCCGAAGTGGTGTCGGCCTTCCGCGAACTGATCGACGCCGAGGCGCGCGGCGAACCGCTGACCCATCATGCCCCAGCCCTGGAGCGCCTGCGCCGGC
>PLTJ01000459.1 GCA_003164455.1 Acetobacteraceae bacterium | reverse complement strand
CGGCCGGCGCCGCGGGCGAAGTTGGCCGTACCGTCGATCGGGTCGAGCACCCAGCGCAGGGCGCCGGTGCGGCCGCTGCCGGTTTCCTCGCCCTGGAAGCCGTCCTCGGGGAAGCAATCGGCAAGCGCCTGGGAGACGAACGCCTCGGTGGCGCCGTCGGCTTCGGTGAGCCAGTCCTGCGCGCCCTTCAGCGTGGCGACCGGGGCGCCAGGTGGCGGACGCATGCGCAGCGCCAGCGCGCCGGCGGCCTCGGTGATGCGGATGGCGGCGTCCAGTCGTCGTGCAAGTGCGTTCATCGGAGTGGTCCTGTAGCCGGTATCTGAAGTTGCCCGGCTTGCGTGTGTCACTTTGATGATTCTCGTTGCTCTTGCCCAGGCCCCTTCGCCCGTGTTTGTTGCCGCCCATGGCACCGGAAGCATGGCGATGCTGGTGATCGGACTGACCGGCGGAATCGGGATGGGCAAGTCGACCGTCGCCGCGGCCTTTCGCCGCGTGGCCATTCCGGTGTTCGACGCCGATATCGCCGTGCACCGGCTGCAAGCGCCCGGCGGGGCGGCCCTGCGCGCCATCGGGGCGGGGTTTCCCGGCACGGTTGGCAGGGACGGGAAAGGCCGCCGCGTGCTGGACCGCGACGCCCTGCGTGCCCGGGTGCTGGCGGAGCCGGCGGCGCTCAAGCGGCTGGAGGCGATCATCCACCCGATGGTACGGCGCGACGAACAGAAATTCCTGGCGCGCGCGCGCCGGGCCGGGGCCCGCATCGCCGTGCTCGACATCCCGCTGCTGCTGGAGACCGGCGGGGAGCGGCGGGTGGACCGGGTGGTCGTGGTTTCCGCCCCGCAATCGGTGCAGATCGCGCGGGTAGCCCGGCGGCGGCACATGGACACGGCCCAGATCCTGGCCGTGCTGGCCCGCCAGATGCCCGACCGCGAAAAGCGCCGGCGCGCCGACCTGGTGGTGCGCACCGGCCTGTCGCGGCATTATGCGCTGCGCGCGATTCGCCGCTTCATCCGGAACCTGTGCCTATGATCCGTTCTGTCCTGTTCGACACCGAGACCACCGGCCTGGACCCGATGGCAGGCGATCGCGTCATCGAGGTCGCGGCGCTCGAGCTGGAGAACGACCTGCCCACCGGCCGGCATTTTCATGCCCTCGTGCACCCGCAGCGCAGCATCCCCGAGGAGGTGACACGGATCCACGGCATCACCCTGGACCAGTTGGCGGGCAAGCCGCTGTTTGCGGAGATCGCCGACGACCTGTTGGCATTCCTGGGCGATGGCAAGCTGGTGGCGCACAACGCGCCATTCGATTTCGGCTTCCTGAATGCCGAGTTCTCGCGGCTCGGCCAGCCCGCGCTGGACGGCGAGCGGATGATCGACACGCTGGCGATGGCGAAGGCGCGGTTTCCGGGGCTGCCGAACAGCCTGGACGCGCTGTGCCGGCGCTTCGGCATCGACCTCAGCGAACGTTCCACCCACAACGCGCTGCTGGACTGCAAGCTGCTGGCCGAGGTGTATGTCGAGCTGACCGGCGGACGGCAGGGTGGCCTGTCGCTGGCGGATGCCGGGCAGGACAACATGCCGATGACGCGCTACGCCGCCGTGGGCAGCCGCACGCCACGCCAGATCGTGCCGACCGAGGCGGAACTTCTGGCCCACGCGACATTCCTGGCGAAGATCAAGGGGTCGATCTGGACGGTGGCGTGAGGGATTCGGCGGCGGCGCGGACCTTCTTGCTGGTTTCCCGGTAGAGAATGTAAAGCCCGCTCGCGATGACGATCGCCGCGCCTGCGAAAACCTGCGGCTTGGGGACGTCGCTCCACAGAAACCAGCCCAACAGGGTGGCCCAGAGCAGGCCGGAATAGGTGAAGGGGCTGATGACGGCGGCGGGCGCCAGGCCGTACGCACGGGTCATGAAGTACTGCCCGACGCCTCCGGTCAGCCCCATGAGAACCAGCAGCCCCAGATCCGATCCGCTTGGTGTCACCCACACGAAGGGCAGCGGCAAGGCGGTGAACATGGTCGCGAACAGGGTGAAATAGAACACGATCGCGAGCGGCGGGTCGGAGCGGTTCAGTTGGCGGATGGTGATCATCGACAGGGCCGACGCGATGGCCCCGCAGATCGCAACGCTGACACCAGGGGTGAACATCCCGCGGCTTGGGTTGACGATGACCAGCACGCCGCCGAAGCCGATGATGACCGCGCTCCATCGATGAATGCCCACCCGTTCGCCGAGCAACGGCACCGACAGGGCGGTCACGACCAGGGGCGACATGAAGGAGATCGCCACGGCGTCGGCCAGCGGCATCAGGTGATAAGACAGGAATCCGAACAGTCATCCCCACCACGCCGATGAGCCCCGCGCCAGACGTGCCCGGAGATCCGGCGGACCCGCAGCATCCCCCAACTGCGACGGGGCGCGAACATCAGCACCACGGGAACGATCGCCAGGAGATTGCGAAAGAACGTCACTTCATAAATCGAGTAACGTTCGGACAGACTCCTTGACGCAGCACCAAAGTACCGAGAACAGCAGAGTGGAGAGCAAGACTCAGGAGGATGCCGTGTCCTGGTCTGTCCAAGCCCCCGGACGTACGGCGAGAAACTCTCGGGCGGGACGTCTGGAACTGGTTGCTGGGTTGTCATGGCATCACGAGGAACGACCGTCACGATAGACCCTAAAGGGATGCCGGGCAGCAACCAGAATCGGGTCAACTTGCCGGCGGGCGGGCCTGCCCCCGCCTGCGGTCAATCCCGGGGCAATGCCTTACGGATGGAATCGTCGTCCAGGCGCATCGCGTCGGCGAGATCGGTGAACGCCGAATTGATGTGTTCGCTGCTCAAACGGCTGGCGTGCAACCGGTCCCCCCGGGCAATGGCCTCGATGATCGCGCCGTGGTCATGCGGGATGCGCCGGCGTTGCTCCGGACTGCGGCCGAAACGCAGCCGCAACGGCCGGGTCAGGTCATAGATCCGGTTGAGGTTGGCGACCGCCTCCTCGTTGCCGGTGGCGCCGACAATGTGGCCATGAAAATCCCGATCCAGCGCCTGCAGGGTTTCCTCGTCGGCCGCCGCGATCGCCAGCTCCTGCTCGGCCAGAATGGCCCGTAGCCGGCCGACATCCGCGTCCGTCGCACGGCTTGCCAGTTCCGCCACGAAATACGCCTCCAGCGCCTTGCGGACCTCGTACACCTGCCACAGGAAGCGCTCGTCGATGCGGCGTACGCTGGCGCCCTTGTTGGCCGAAAGGACGACCAGCCCCTCCCCCTGAAGTTGCTGGAGCGCCTCGCGGATCGGCATGGCGCTGAGGCCGTAGCGATTGACCAGCTCGGAAATCTTGAGCCGGGCGCCGGCCTGGAACTGGCCGGTAATGATGTCGTTGCGGATGATGTCGCGGACCCGCTGGTAGTTGGTCCGGCCCAGGTTGAAGTCGCCGGTCATGTCCGCACACCGGCATCGGCGACCCCGTCGCGAAGCCGCCGTTCTGCGCCACCCAACCCGCAACCGATCGCCATCATACGAAGGAAGGCCCCTCCGTTCCAGGGTAGTGGCGGATCATATCCTCGTCCACATCGACGCCGATACCCGGCTTCTCGCTCGGCGAAATCGTGCCGTCGGCGGCAACACGGATCGGCGGGTCGATCAGCTTGTCGCGCAACGGATTGTCGAGCGAGCAGTCCGCCTCGAAATAGCCGCCGTTCTCGATCGCGCTCAGCATCTGCACCGCCGCCGTCATGTTGATCCCCTGACTGGTGTGAAAGTGGATCGGCAGTTTGTAGGCCGAGGCCATGGCGGCGATCTTCAGCGCCTCGGTGATGCCACCGCATTTCGACAGATCGGGCTGCAGGATGCCGACGACCCCTTCCTCGATCAGACGGCTGAATTCGAAGCGGGTGAAATGGTTCTCGCCGGCCGCCAGCGGCACCGGCGCGAAACCCTTGGCTTCGCGATAGAGGCGGTAGTCATGGCCGGGGAACGGCTCCTCCAGCCAACCCACGTCGCAGGCGGCGAAGGCCGGCATGGCGCGGCGCGCGTCGGCCAGGCTGTAGCCGGTATTGGCGTCGGTCAGGATGTCGATGTCCGGGCCGAGCGCGGCCCGCACCGCCTCGACGCGGGCGATGTCGGCCGCCACGCTGTCCCCGCCGATCCTCAGTTTCACCGCCTTGTAGCCGGCGGCGACAAACCCCCGCGCTTCCTCCACCAACGCCTCCGGCGGCTGAATGCCCAGCGAGATGCCGCCCGCGTAGGCCGGGACCTTGCGGCTGCTCCCCCCGAGCAGCCGGTACAGCGGCCAGCCCGTCGCCTTGCCGCGGATGTCCCACAACGCCATGTCGATGCCGCTCATGGCCATGGCGCAGGCGGCGCCCATGCCATGGCTGCCCAACTGGAACTTGTAGATCCTGGACCAGACGCCGTTCACGTCGGTCGCATCCATGCCCGACACCAGTTGCCTGAGCGTCGTGTTGACCAGGGTGGCGATGGCCAGGTGGGCGCGTCCGTGATGCGACTCGCCCCAGCCGACGAGGCCGCCTTCGGTCGTCACCTTCACGAACACGATGTCGCGCTTGACCATCGTGCCGATTCCCAGGCGCACGCGATGCGTCGCGGGAACCGGAACGGTGACCGGGAATGCCTGGATTTCGGCGATTTTCATGGAGACCTCGGAACAGTGGGACGGGGTGGGAGCGCCGGGAGAAACGCACACTTGATAAAAGATTTTATATCAAATACCGTCTGGACACGGCAAGCCCCTTCCCGGCGGGCAGACGTATTGCCCCGGATTGGTGCGTTGCCAC
>PLTJ01000319.1 GCA_003164455.1 Acetobacteraceae bacterium | reverse complement strand
TGGATGACCTGACCGCCCGATACGAAGCGCTGTGCGCGCATTATGGCATGCAGCCCACCCGCAACAACCGCGGCGTCGCCCATGAGAACGGCTCGATCGAGGGGCCGCATGCGCATCTCAAGTCGACCCTCGCCCAGGCCCTGCTGCTGCGCGGGGGCGCCGATTTCGACAGCCTTGAGGACTACCGCCGGTTCATCGACGAGATCGTCGGGCGGCAGAACGCCGACCGGCGCCGCGCGGTCGAGATCGAACGGGCGGCGCTGGGCTCGCTGCCACCGATGCGCACCGCCGACTTCGAGCAGGCGCTGGTCACCGTCACCCGCAGCAGCGCCTTCGTGCTGCGCCGGGTGTTCAGCGCCTCAGGCGGCACTTTGCTGTTCCATCTGCTCAGCAAGCTTTACGAGCGCACCAGCGTCGCCATCACCACCAATCTCAGCTTCTCCGAATGGGCCGACGTCTTCGGTGACGCAAAGATGACCACCACCCTGCTCGACCGGCTGACGCACCACTGCCACATCCTGGAAACCGGAAACGACAGCTTCCGCTTCAAGGCGAGCGCCAAAACCACCAACCGCGAAAGGACAAAGCAGTGACTTGACCCCATCCTGCCCAAGGGGAAACACCCCTCAAGGCGGGTCACTTCTCAGTGAAAAACCCGGGTCAAATCTCGGTGGAAATCAACAGCCTGACAATCTTGCCGACGCGGCTCGACCACGCGGAGCCACTGCATCTTCTCGTCGACAGCACCGGCCTCAAGATTTACGGCGAGGGCGAATGGCTCGATCAGAAGCACGACATCCGCGCGCGCCAGCGGTGGCGCAAGCTGCATCTCGGGGTTGATGGCGTCACGCATGAAATCGTTGCATCGGAGCTGACGTCGGATGATATCGGCGACGTCGCCGAGATACCCGAGTTGCTTGATCAGATCGACGCTGATGTTGCGTCGCTGACGGCGAACGGCGCGTATGATGGTGAGATGGTCTACGATACTATCGCCGAGCGTTGCCCGGCGGCGGCAATCATCATTCCACCGCGGGCGACGGCCGTTCCGAGCGACATAGCGTGACCGGCATATTGCCGAGATCAAAACGCACAGCCGCATGGGCTGGCAGCGTCGTTCGGGCTACAACCGCCGGAGCCTGGTCGAAGCCGCGATGTATCGCCACAAGACCATTGTCGGCCGCCGGCTTCACGCTCGGACTCTGCCCAATTAGCGGACCGAGGCAAAAATCGGCTGCACCGTGCTCAACCGGATGACGGGGCTCGGCATGCCAGCCTCAACCCGGGTCCGCTAACACCCGAGCTGAGGCGCGAGACGTGACCGGCAGTCTATTCATGCATCAAAGCGTATATCCGCCACTATCGATAGCGGCTGTCTGCGTTAACAGGATAGGCAAGGATCCATGAATGCGATCGCGTGCGTAAAAAACGCCAACGGAATTATCCGACACTATCTTTTGTTCGGTATTTTTTCAACACTCACCGATTCCTACAGGACTTATACTTATTTCGTACGTGACCTACTACGCAACATTGACGGCGTAAAGAGCGCAGCACTCCTCCAGCAGTTCAGCCGCGCGTACCGGATTGCATATCCCGCACTGGCACTGCTTGGTCAGTTCGACGGCTCCTTCCCAAGGCGTCATTTCCCCCGTCTTGATCTTGCGGATCATCCGGCGGACCAAGCCTTGCGAGATCATGGCGTGGCCGCACATCGTGGTCACCTGGCTGATTTCCGTCTCAGGAAGCTTTTCCGTCCGCCCCTGCACGCCCAATGAATACTCGATCACGTGGGGGGTGATATCCGCCTTCTTGCAGCAGGCGAACAGGGTCTCGAGCAACCCTGAAAGGGTCAGCGACATCCCGAAATCTTCTTGCTTCATGTCCTTCAGAAGCTCGGTGACATCGTCGGGGTCGGTCAGCACGGCGTGGGTGATCGTGCTGAGGTGGTCGTACATGTCCTGAATATCACGGACGAACTTGTTGCCCAGCTTGCTTTCGCCCAAATTGACCGGGTTGTACTTCTGGGCGACGCGCAGGAAACCCTGCAGCTTCGGCTTGCAGCCCTCGTTGTTGAATCCCCGGGCAGGGATGGAGTGCATGGGAAAATCGTGGGCGAGGTTGGCGGGCGTTCCCCTGCGGTGCAATGTGTGGGTCATGGCTTACACCTCCCTTGCCAGCGGCCGACCGAGGCCGGTGTTGAGTTTTCCATTGGGGGCAACAGGCCAGCCGATCGAATCCACGATGGACTTGCCGGCAACCGAACCGTCCTTGTTGACATGCGAAATTAGATCGACGCTGAAAACGCAATCCAACTCGCTCGCCACCTGCCGGATGGTCTTGAGAACTTCCGGTGCCTTGTCCGTCTCCACGATCATTTCGATGATGGTCGACAGCACCTTCTCGTTCAGCACTTCCTCCTTGAACCGGCCGGTCTTGGGATCCGCCATCAGGGTGGTGCATGGATTGTGCGGTTCGAATTCGACCCCCAGCTTGGCCAGCGCCATCGCCACCTTCTGGGTGTCGCGGAAACGGGCGCCGACCGCCGGGCGACCCATCTCGCAGGCGATGCCGACGAAGCCGCGCTTGATCCGGCCGGTCACTTCGTTGGTCTTCATCTCCTCGGTGCCGCGGCCGGCCACCCCGGTTTCCGGATGCTCGACCAACGGATCGCTGAAATTGGCCCGGATGGTGCGCGGCCACTGATATTTCGGCATGAACAGGGCGCCTGTTTCGCACACCTTGGCGCGCAGACAGACGCCACAGTCGACGCACTCGTCCTCATCGATCTCGTAATAAAGCTGCCCGGTCTTGGCGTCGCGCCGACAGGCAGATATATTGCCAATCGTGCAGTATTCGATACATTGACCGCAGCCGGCACATTTTGATTTGTCGATACGCATTGCATTACCTGCCTTTACTGAGCCATGACGCTGACAAAACTAAAGTTTGAAGACAGGATATCGATCTCCCCTATCTCGGCTCGGCGTAGGACGAGATTCGCCGCGACCCCCGCCTGGCGCACATTGCCTAGGAACAGCACGCCATTCACCTGCTTCCCCCGCACCACAACCTTGCGGTAGGTATCCCCGCTTTGCACGGTGAACTGACGGTCGTCCGCTGCGGGGTTGATGGTGCCGACCGAAATCATCGGGATGCCGGCAATGTCGACCGAATTCATGCCGATCGCTCCATCATAGGCGATCCGCTTGCCCGCCATGTTGAGAGCGGCGACTTTTCCCTGTTCGACGGCAACCCCCCAGGTGGCCGGGACGATCGGCGCGCCGGTCAAAAGGTCCCTGATCTCGGCGGCATCCCCGGCCGCGTAGATGCCGGGAGCCGAGGTCTCCAGGAATTCGTTGGTGACCAGCCCGCGGCCCACCTCCAGCCCCGCCCCGCGGCCCAGCGCGACGTTGGCCCGGACGCCAACGGCGATTACCACCATGTCGGCCACGATCCGCCTCTGCTCGAGCAAGACCCCGGTCACCTTGCCATCGACGGTCTCCAAGGCATTGACCTGCATGCCGGTGACCACCTGGATGCCAGCACCCTGCACCTTGTCGGCCAGGATGGCCGCCGCCGTCTCGTCGAGTTGCTGCGGCATGACATGGAGCATTTTCTCGACCACGGCCACCTCCAAACCCCGCTCCTTTAGCGCCAGCGCAGTCTTGAGGCCGATCAGGCCGGCCCCGACGACCACCGCCGAGCGGGCGGCCCGGGACGCCTCCAGGATCCGCCTGGTATCCGCGAGGGTCCACAGGTAATGGACGCCGCGCGCCCCTCCGCCCGGCATGGGGGGCACCACGGGTTCCGATCCAGTGGCCAGCAGCAGTTTGTCGTACGGCACCCTGGCCCCGGACGACAGCTCGACCGCCTGCCCGGCCGGATCGATCCGCCGGGCCGTTTCGCCGATCCGGCACTCGATCTTCAGCGCGTCGAACTGCTCGCGCCCGGCGAGGATGGCATCCTCGGGCGACAGCTTCCCTGCAATGATGTCCGGCAAATCGACCCGACTGTAGAACCAGTCGGATTCGGCGCTGATCATGGTCACCGACGCCAGGGGATCGATTTGCCGCAGAGTCCGTGCGGCCGAGGTGCCGGCTGCTCCCTGACCGATGATGAGATATTTTGTCATGGTTTCCGCCGATCAGTTGGCTGCGGCTTCATTCCACCCCTTGGGTCCCTTGGCCAACTCGGCAAGCGGTAGAATGCCGTCGCGGCCGAGCGATTGCCTGGTCGCGGCATCCGTGAACACCCCCTCGAGGCCGATCAGGGTGGTGATTCCCTTGGCGGCGAAGGCCGCCGCTGTGGCCAGTGTCTTGTGATGGGTGATCTGCGGCATGACCGCGAACACCGGCACGGCGCTGTCCTTGAGCGCTTCGGCCACGCCGAGGAAGCCGGCCACGTCGTGACAGGCACCGATATAGACAACAGCGGGAAGGCCCGCTGGAAGCGCCGCCCGCAAGGCCGGATTCGCTTCGTCATAGGCCGGATCGGTCATGCCCGCTTTGGCCAACGAGACGCCGGCACAGCCGGCAGTGACCACGACGTAGCCGTCCTTGAGCAGTTGCCTGGCCAGTTGGACAGACACGGTGTCCTGGGTGCTGCCGAAGCTGCCGCAGCCGCCCAGGTAGACCACGCCTTGCACCACGCCCTTGGCGTAGCTGGCCTTCAGTGCGTCCGTGAGGCCGCCGTCGATGCCGCCGATGTGCAATGGCCGGACGACGGGGGGAATGTTCACCGCCTTGCCGGCGCGGCGGCGGAAAGCCTCGCTGGCCGTTTGCAGCGCCGCCTCTACGGCGGCCGCCTCCTTCAGCGCGGAGGCCTCGACCACAGCGACATTTAGTTTGGCGGCAAGCACGATCATTGCCGGCATAACGCATTGGCTGCCGACCACCAGCAGATCGACGGCACCGGTCAGCAGCACCGCTTCCTGCGACTCGTAGTTGGTGAGCACCGGCAGAGCCAACCTGCCGCCGGCATCCGCCCCGCAAACAGCGCTCAGGTTGACCGTGGCCGAGGATTTCGCGGCCGCCCCGGTCAGCGCCTGAATGACGCCCGGAGCCACATGGCCGTGCACGACGACGTTGACCGCCTGGGCGTTCAGGGCGCCCAGGTTGACTTTGCTGACGCCCGGCTGATCGGCGCCGTAGGTCTGTCTCTTTGCCTGGGCAATGGCGTCGAGCGCTTTCGCAGCCAGCCCGCCCAGCGCCTGCAGGCGAGCGGGACCATTCCCCAGCATCTCGTCCTCGGAGGTCATGACCGCGGCCAGATCATCGGCCGAAACCTCGGCACCGAATTCGCGCGCCAGTTTCAGCAAGGCCAACGACCCGTCAGCCACCGACCTCACCAGGCTCCCGCCGGCGAGGTCGCTCTTGGCCCGCCCGCAGATCGTCCGCTGCTCGTCGGAGCCGAACGGATTGATGCGGCAAGGCCCGTCGTAGCAATGGCTGCAGCAGATGCCCAGCTGGCCAAACCCGCATTGCGGCTGCTGGGCTTCGGCGCGATCCCATGCCAGATCGGTGCGCTGGCGGTAGGCGGCAACCAGCAGCTGGTTGACCGCCTCGTCGTCCGACTTCTTATGCACTTGCTTCATAGTCAATGTCCTTCGCGAACGAACTCGATGCCGACAACGCCGCTCGCCCCGCCTTCGCCGCCGCGGGCGAAGAGAGCAAGGCGGCCCCGCTTCTCGGCCAGAACTTTCTGATAGCCGCTCTCCGTCTCGAACAGCAGCGCACCCGTCGGGCAGGACGAGACGCAGACCGGCGCTTCCATGTGCCTGCAGGCATCGCACTTCATGGCGGTCTTGTAGGCAGACGGAATTATCACCCCCATCGGGCAGGCCATCACGCACATCCAGCAGCCACGGCAGCGGTCGGCCTGCACGAAGATCAATCCGGTCTCGGGGTCGCGCTGCATCGCTCCGGACGGACAGGCCGCCAAACAGGGAGCGTCCTCGCAATGACGGCACTGCAAAGGAAAGGCGGCACCGGTGCGCCCGAACACGCCGACGCGGGGAACCGGCTTTGGTTCCTCCTGCACGGCGCTATAAAGGGTTTTACCGACCGAATCGCGCTCGATGGCGCAACGCAGTTCGCAGGTCTTGCAGCCCACGCACTTTTCGCGATCTACCCAGATGCGTTTCATCTCTTTTCCTTGTCCGAGCGGGCCATGCGGGCAGCGATGATGACTGCCCGTTCCAGGGCTTCGGGATCGGCCTTGCCCTGGCCGGCGATGTCATGAGCCGTCCCATGGGCCGCGGTGGTGATGGCATAGGGAAGTCCGCCAATTACCGTGACCCCCACGGGGCCCATCAGTTTGAGGGCGATCTGACCCTGGTCGTGATACATGGTCACCACCGCGTCATACTTGCCCCGCAAAGCGTTCATGAAAATGGTGTCGGCCGAGAACGGGCCGAGCGCCCGGATGCCCTCCCGGGCGGCCAGCGCGATGGCCGGGGCAATCACGTCGATCTCCTCGCGCCCGCACAGACCGCCCTCGCCGGCATGTGGATTGAGGGCGCAAACGGCCACGCGGGGCGGGTTGACGCCAGCCCGTACCAGGGTCTGGTACGCCATACGGATGGCCCGGACGATATTTTCCGCGTTCAGGTGAGCGCTGACATCCTTCAACGGGATGTGGCTGGTCGCCCGCGTGGTCCACAGGTTGTTCAGCACGTTCATTTCGCCGACCGGACCGTCCCACGCCAGGAAATCCATCATCATGTGCAGGTCGTCGGGGAAGCCGCCCTGATGCAGAGCGGTCTTGTTGAACGGGGCATAGGTCAGGCCGTCGATGCTGCCGTCGCGCAGCAATCCGATCGCCGTACGCACCGTCTCACCGACCACCCGGCCGGCCTGCGCGCTCACCTTGCCGAGTTCGATTTCAGCTGGATCGAAATTCTTCAGGTCGAACAGCGGCACTGGACCATCCCAACGCGCCTCTCGCGGGTCATCGACCACGACAGTCGCAAAGGCTACGCCAGCGATTTTCTGGCCGGCCGCCAGCACCCGCGCATCGCCGATCAGAAGCGGGCGGCAATGCTCCGACAACTTTCCGGAAGCCGCCAGCTTGGCCGTTATCTCGGGTCCGATTCCCGTCGGATCGCCGAACAGGATGCCCACGATTGGTTTTACTGACATAAGATCCACGATATGCTCGGGAGTTTCAGGGAAAACCAGAACTTGTGCCAACCATCGGGATAGTTGGAATTCCAAAAAAACTT
>PLTJ01000361.1 GCA_003164455.1 Acetobacteraceae bacterium | reverse complement strand
GTCGATGATGGTGGAGAAGGCCCGGTGGAACCCGGTCTCCATGGCGTTCAGCGGGGTGCGGCCGTTGTGGACCTCCTCGCGGATGCGCTCGTTGATCAGGATGTTGGCGTCCACCGCCATGCCCAGCGTCAGCAGGATGCCGGCCATGCCGGGCAGCGTCAGCGTCGCCTCGAACAGGCTGAGCACGGCGATCAGCAACACCAGGTTGACGACCAGGGCGACGTTGGCGAACAGGCCGAACAGCCCGTAGAAGACGGTCATGTAGATGATGACCAGCACGAAACCGATGCCGAGCGCGATGGCGCCGGCGCGGATGGCGTCCGCCCCGAGCTCGGGCCCGACGCTGCGTTCCTCGACCACGGTCAGCGGCGCCGGCAGGGCGCCGGCGCGCAGCAGCACCGAAAGGTCGGTGGCCGAGCGGGCGTCGAAATGGCCGCTGATCTGGCCGCGCCCGCCNNCACGATGGCGAAGCGGTGGCCGACATTGGCGCGCGAGACGTCGGCGAAGCGGCGCGCGCCGATCGAATCGAAGGTGAAGTTCACCACCCACTCGGCGGTCTGCGGGTTCTGCCCGGCGCGGGCGTCGGTCAGGTTGGCGCCGTCCACCTCGATGCGGCGGCGCACCGCGATCTTGCTGCCCGGGATGCTTTCGTCGGGGAGGAAATCGATCCCCGCCGGCGGGACCGCGACGCTCGGGTTGACGTCCTCGGCGACCAGACGGAACGTCATGTGCGCGGTCTTGCCGAGCAGTTCCTTGATCCGGTTGGGGTCCTCGATGCCGGGCAACTGCACGACGATGCGGCTGGTGCCCTNNTCGAGGACGCCGGTTTCGTCGATGCGCCGGCGCACGATTTCGATCGATTGCTGCACGGCGGCGGTGGCGCGCTCGGTCAGCGCCGCCGGCGAGAGGGTGATGGTGAAGCTGTTGTCGGCGCCGAGGGTCAGGTCGAGGTCGGGGCGGCCGTTGCTGGCCTGGCTGTTGGAGACGATCAGGTCGCGGAGCGCGGTGTTGGCGACGTCCTGTTTGCCGGGCTCGTCGATGCGCACGGTCAGGCGGTTCTGGGTGGGCTGCGGGGTGACCAGGAAACGCACGATGCCGGCGCGGCGCAGGCTGGTGCGGGCGCTGTCGGCCAGGCTGTCGAGTCGCTCGTGGATCACCGCGTTCATGTCGACCTCGAGCAGCAGATAGCTGCCGCCACGCAGGTCGAGGCCGAGATGGATGGTGCGCCAGGGGACCCAGGCGGCCGGGGCGGGGAACAGGTTCGGCAAGGCGAGCAGCACGCCGAGGATGCAGGTGCCGAGCACCAGCCAGGTCTTGAGGCGGCTGAAATACATCATGGTCGCACGGCGGCTCCCGGGAACGGGTGAAGCGAAACTGGGGCCGCTGGATAGCGGCAATCGGGGGCGGGGGCAAACTTGCGAGGCGGGAGGGACGGGAGTGGCGAGGAGACCAGCTTCCCTGCTATTGGCTTGGTCAGGCGTCGAGCGGCACCGGGTGGCCGGTCTGACATGCCCCCGGTTTCCGAGGCTCGGCGCCGCCACACCGCTCTCGATCTCGCCAGGAGGAGTCGCTCAATGGCCGAGGAGAAGAAGCACAACCCGAAGACGTGGAAGCCCGGCGGGGAAAAAGGCAAGCTCCACCGTGAGCTGGGTGTCCCCGTGGACCAGAAGATACCGGCTGGGAAGCTCGCCGCGGCCACGCACTCGGAAAATCCCGAAATCCGTCACGACGCGATCCGGGCTGAGACGATGGAAGGCTGGCACCACGGCGGCGCGGGCGCGGAGGCGAAGAAAAAGCGCCCGGCCAGCCGAACCGCGCGGCCTCCGCGGCCGTGAACTGACCCGGATCAGGCTTGACCCGACCGCCATCGGGTGGAGGTGACCGGGTCCACGCCGCGCCTGGCCTGACGCTTCTTCCCGTGGCCGAAACGTCCCGTTGCTGCTACCTCTCGCCGCGGCAACGGGAGGGCTCATCGTGGCAGGCCTACGGATCGGGATTGCTGGCGCCGGGTATTTCGGGCGTTTCCATGCGCTGAAGGTCGCCGCCTCGCAGCGCGCCACCCTGGCCGGCGTGCACGATGCCGACGCCGCCCGCGCCGCCGTGGTGGCCAAGGAAACCGGCGCCCCGGCGCTCGACTGGCCGGCCCTGCTGGCGGCCTGCGACGCGGTCGTGATCGCGACGCCGGCGGATACGCATTTTTCCTTTGTTTCCGATGCCTTGAATGCTGGTCTTCATGTGCTGGTGGAAAAACCCATCGCCGCCACGCTGGCCGAGGCCAGTACCCTGGCGGCGCTGGCCGCCGGGCACGGCCGGGTGCTTCAGATCGGCCACCAACTGCGTTACTCGGCCGAGCACCAGGCCATCAGCACCCGCATGCGCCGCCCGCTTTACATCGACTGCGTGCGCATCGCCCCGTTCAAGCTGCGCGGCACCGACGTTTCGGTCATTCTCGACCTGATGATCCACGACCTCGACTTCGTGCTGTCGCTGGTGGACAGCCCGATCGCCAGCGTGGATGCGGTCGGCGCGCCGGTGGCGAGCACCCACGAGGACATCGCCAACGCCCGCGTCCACTTCGCCAACGGTTGCGTGGCCACCATCACGGCCAGCCGGATCAGCCTGAAGACCGAGCGGAAGATGCGGCTGTTCAGCCAGGAGGGCTACATGTCGGTCGATTTCGGCGCCCGCAAGCTGATGATGATCGGCCGCGAGCGGGGTCTGCCGCTGCCCGGCACCGGCGGTGGGCGGATCGAGGAGATCAGCTGGAAGGAACACGACTCGCTGGCGGCCGAGCATGCCGCCTTCGTCGCCTCCATTCTCGACGGCGCTCCGGTGGTGGTGGACGCCGCCGCCGGCAGCCGCGCCCTGGCGGCGGCGCTGGCGGTGACCGAGAGCATGACGGCCAACCGCGCCCGCGCCGAGGCGTCGGGGTTGATCCGGTAAGTGTTGGCAGGAAAGGACAAGCCCGTGACGCAGGACAACCCGAAGGCCGCCGCGCTGCTGGCCC
>PLTJ01000213.1 GCA_003164455.1 Acetobacteraceae bacterium | reverse complement strand
TGCCCGGACTTTTGCCCCAGTTACGTTTGCTCGCGTGATTCAGACCTCCGGCGGGAACGCCTCCGGTCATCACGCTCGGAAGCAAGGAGCGTATTCCAATGGCTGAACAGACTTTCGACGTCGTCGTCGTCGGTGGCGGTCCTGGCGGTTATGTTGCCGCCATCCGCGCCGCCCAGCTTGGCATGAAGGCCGCTGTCGTCGAGCGCGAAAACCTCGGCGGCATCTGCCTCAACTGGNNCGGAATCGGCCGAGGGCGTGAATCACGCGAGCAAACAAAGAACCGGAGCGGGATGACTTCGCCTACCAGAAGTCATCCCGCTCCGGTGCGGCAAAAAGTGATGCTCGCAAGGCGGTTTCCGCGGGGTATGGTTCGCCCCCATTCCGTCGCGCCACGGCCGCATCGGCACCGCGGCGCATTTCCGAGGGCGACGATGACCGCTGCACGTCCGCTGACCATCGCGTTGCTGGCCAGCCGATCCTTGCGGACGGGGCCGCTGAGCCCGTTGCTGCGCGTCGTGCGTGCCATCGAGCCCTGGCTGCGGCACGTCGCGCAACCCAACATCCTGGCCGCCGGCGGCACCTGGCGGGCATTGCGCCAATACGGCGTGCTGGACGGCTACGACAGGCTCGAGGCGCTGCCCCCGGGCCGCGAGGGTGGCCTGGTCGCGCTGGCCGCGCGCCTGGTGGACCCCGCGCCCGAGCGCGCCGTCGATTGGGTGATCTATCTGATGGACCCCGCCGATCCCACCACGCTGTATCCGGAAAGCCAGGCGGTGAAGCGCGAATGCGTGGTCAACGCCAAGCCGTTCCTCGCCACCGAGGCGGCGGCGCTGGAATGGTGCCTGATTAACTGGCTGGCGGCCGACCGCGATGCCCCGCACCCGATCACGCGGCGGTTCCTGCGTCCGCGCGGCCAGGGCGGTGCCGGCTTCGCTGCCGGCCTCGCGCTGATCGCGCACGACGCGCACAAGAACGACATGGTGCACTTCGCGGCGGACTTCGCCGGGTTGCTGTCCCGATTCCCGGGCCGGCTGGCCACCGGCACGACCGGGGCGCTGCTGAACGGCGCCGTCCCGTCCCGCCTGCAGGAGGCAGCCGACGCCCTGCAACGCGAGGCCGATGCCTATGGCCGGCTCGGCTTCCTGCCCGACAGCGTGGCGCGCCGGCTGGACGAGCACCAGCGTCTGCGCACCCTCACCGAGGGGTTGCGAGCGTCGCTGGAAGCGCTGGGCGCGCCGCAACCCTGGGTGCGCGCGATGCGCAGCGGGCCGCAGGGCGGCGACGTCCAGATCGCCCAGGCCGTGCTCGAGGGCGTTTGCCATCACGTCGTCTTCTTCGAGGACCCGCTGGTCTCGCGTGAGCACGAAGCCGACATCCTGCTGCTGGAGCGGGCGGCCCGCATCCGCACCGCCGACACCGTGTGCCTGCACGATCCCACCACCGCGCGCAGCTGGGCCAGCGCCTGGACGGCCTGCCTCGATCATCCCGCGCTGGTGCCGGTGACCCTGGAGATGGAATTCCAGCGCCGCTTCGGCTGCGACCTGATCGTCGCCCATGACGGCCCGCGCGAGACCCTGCGGCGCTATGCCTCGGGGCTCATTGCGCCGGACGGCACGGCGCCGGTGATTGTTTTTGCCCACGAAGCCATTCCGCGCGGCGGCGTCGCCGTGCTGACGCCCGAGGAGGCCGCCGCCGCCCTTGACCAGGCGGCCCGCGCGGACGAGGAAAGCCCCGGATGAAGGAGACCCCCATGGAATTGCTGCAACGCAGCCGGCTCGCCGCCGGAACATACGACGTGGCGCATACGCCAGGCGCGCCGGTCAACCCGGTCAACATCCTGCAGATCGGCGACGGCAACTTCCTGCGCGCGTTCGTCGATTGGATGGTGGACGTATGCAACGGGCAGGATCTGTTCCATGGCGGCGTGGCCATCGCGCAGCCGCTGGAGCAGGGCATNNAGGGCGGCCAGAGCGTGCAGTCCCGCCGGGTGGTGAGTTGCGTCAGCGCGGTGCTCAATCCGTACCAGCAGTGGGACGCGATGGTTGCCCTGGCCGGCGATCCCGCCCTGCGCTTCGTCGTCTCGAACACCACCGAGGCCGGCATCGCCGATCTCGAGGAGCCGTTCGTGCCGGGAACCTGCCCGCGCAGCTTCCCCGCCAAGGTCGCGGCCCTGCTGTACGCCCGCTTCACGGCCCTTGGCGGCAAGGCGGCCCCGGGCCTGGTGTTCCTGCCCTGCGAGCTGATCGAGGCCAACGGGGCCAACCTCCGGCGCATTGTGCTGCTGCACGCGCAGCGCTGGCTTCTCGGCGCCGATTTCTTCAACTGGATCGAGCGGAGCAACCGCTTCCTCGACACCTTGGTTGACCGCATCGTGCCCGGCTATCCGGCGGCCGAGGCCGAGGCCCTGTGCGCGACGTGGGGCTACGAGGACCGGCTGGTGGTCGCCGCCGAGCCGTTCCTGATCTGGGTGATCCAGGGCCCGGCTGATCTGGCCGAGGAATTCCCGCTCCACAAGGCCGGGCTGAACGTGGTCTGGACCAAGGACATGCAGCCCTACCGGACGCGCAAGGTGCGCATCCTCAACGGCGCGCACACGTCCAGCGCGCTCGCCGCCTACTGCGCCGGCCTGGATACGGTGCAGCAGATGATGGAGGACCCTTCGGTGGCGGCCTATCTGCGCCACGTCATGTTCAAGGAGATCGTTCCCTTCGTGCCGCTGCCGGAGGCCGAGCGCCAGGCCTACGCGGCGACGATCGTCGAGCGTTTCGGCAATCCCTTCATCCGCCACGAGCTGATCTCGATCGCGCTCAACTCGGTGTCGAAGTGGAAGGTACGGGTGCTGCCGACGCTGAAGGACTACGTCGCCGCGCGCGGCACGGTGCCGCCGGGGCTCGCCTTTTCGCTGGCCGCGCTGCTGTGGTTCTACCGCGGCCGGGATGTGGACGGCGCCTATACCGGCACGCGCGAGGCCGGCCCCTATCCGATCCGCGACGATGCGGCGGTGATCGCCAAAATGGCGGCGGCCTGGGCGGATAACGACCCCGCGAAGGCGGCGGCGCTGCTCGGCGATGCGGCGCTCTGGGGCCAGGACCTCACCGCGCTGCCCGGCCTGCTCGGCATGGTGACGGCGGACCTGTCGGCGATCAAGAAGACCGGCATGAAGGCCGCGCTGGCCGGCGTCGCGGCCAAGCTGGCCGGGCCGGCCTAGATGCGCGCGCTCAGCGGGCGCGATCCGGCGACGGGGCGTCCGCTGACGGTCACGATCGCCGACGGGCGCGTCGCCGCCATCGAACCGGGAGCGGCCGGCGAGCCGTGCTGGCTGACCCCGGGCCTCGTCGATCTGCAAGTGAACGGCTACGGCGGCCACGACCTCAACGCGCCGGGGCTGACGGCGGAGACGGTGGGTCGGCTGGCCCGGGCGCTGCGGGCGGCCGGCACGACCAGCTTCGTCCCGACCATCATCACCGCCAGCGAGGCGCGCATCGTCGCCGCCCTGCGCGCCGTCGCCGAGGCCCGCGCCGCCGACCCGTGGCTCGCGCGCGCCATCCCCTTCGTGCATGTCGAGGGGCCGCACATCTCGCCGCAGGACGGTCCCCGCGGCGCCCATGCCGCGGACCAGGTGCGCCCGCCCGACGTCGCGGAGTTCGTCCGCTGGCAGGCGGCCTGTGGTGGGTTGGTCGGCATGGTCACCCTGTCGCCGCATTTTCCCGGCGCCCCCGCCTATATCGCGGCGCTGGCCGCCAGCGGCGTGCAGGTCGCCATCGGCCATACCCATGCCTCCCCGGAGCAGATCGCCGCGGCGGTGGATGCGGGGGCGGTGCTGTCCACCCATCTCGGCAACGGCGCGGCGGCGATGCTGGCGCGGCACCCGAACCTGATCTGGGCGCAACTGGCCGAGGACCGGCTGGGCGCGAGCTTCATCGCCGACGGCCACCACCTGCCCGCGGAGACGCTGAAGTCCATGCTGCGGGCGAAGGGCGTGGCGCGCAGCGTCCTGATTTCCGACGCCGCCGCGCTGGCCGGGATGCCGCCGGGGATCTACGACGCCGAGATCGGCGGGATGGTGGAGCTGCGGGAAGATGGGCGGCTGAGCATGGCGGGAACGCCGTTCCTGGCCGGCGCGGCGCGGCCGATCGCCTGCGGCGTCGCCTTCGTCGCCAGCTTCTGCGGGCTCACCCTGGCCGATGCGGTGCGGATGGCGACCGAAAATCCCGGCCGGTTCGCCGGCGGCCGCGGCCGGCTGCGGGTCGGTGCGCCGGCCGACCTGGTGCGCTTCCGCTGGCAGCCCGGCGAGCGCGACCTGCGCATCGAAACGGTGCTGGTGGCGGGCGAGGAGGGGGAGCTGTCGTCCTAACCCCTCCTCCCGGCCTCGGTCCTACTTGCTGGCGCCGATCTCGCGGTCCCACTTGTCGAACATGGCGAGCAGCGGCTTGGGGTCGAGCGGCGGCTCGTTCGGGTTGTCCGCGATCAGCGCCGCGTACTCCGGCCGGCCGAAACGCTTGATGATGTCCTGGCTTTGCTGCGGCGCCATCTCGATCGGCACGTTGCGGATCGCCGGGCCCGGATAGAGATAGCCGCTGTCGTAGATCAGCGCCTGCTGCTCGGGTTGCAGGACAAAGGCGATCAGGTCGATGAGAACCCCCATCTTTTCCTCGGAGACGCCCTTGGGGATGGCCATGTAGTTGCTCTGGCCCACCCAGTGGAAGCCTTTCAGGGCGGTGACCTTGCACTCCTCCGGCACGATGCCGAGGTAGCGCGGATTGATGTCCCAGCCCGTCGTCGTGGCGATGATGTCGCGGCTGCCTTCGCCGAGTTCCTTCATCGTGGCGGACGTGCCCGACGGATAGTACTCGACGTACTTGTTGATCTCCTTGAGCCACGCCCAGGTTTTGTCCCAGCCGTTGATCGGGTCCATCGGGTCCTTGTCGCCGAGGATGTAGGGCAACCCCATGGCGAAGGTGCGGCCCGGCCCCGAATTCGCGGGCCGCGCATACATGAATTTGCCGGGATGGGCCTTTGCCCAGGCCAGCAGCTTGTCGGCCGTGTCCGGCACGTCCTTGACGCGATCGGGGGCGTATTCCAGCAGCGGACCGGAGGGGTACCAGTCGTCAACGATGGCCTGCCCCTGCGCCAGCTTTTGCAGCACGTAGGCGCCGGGCAGATAGAGTTTCTCAAGGTCGGGGAATTTCGTGGCATATTTGGGCAGGATCTCGGTCCAAAGACCCTGCTCCATGCCGGCGGCCAGGCCATCGCTGCCGGTCAGCACCATATCGATATCGACCTGCCCGGCGGCCTGCTGGGCCTTCAGCTTGCCGGCGAGTTCGGGCGCCGGTGCCTGGACGAACTGGAACTTCGCGATCAGGTCCCGATGCGTATCGGCGAACCTCTGCAAGGCGGGCTGGCTGAGTTGGAGGTCCCCGGCGACATCGATCACGTTGATAACCAGGGGTTGCTTTGGCTTCGGCAACGTCTGGGCGGCGGAAAATCTCGGCGCCATCGTCGCGGCAACGCCGATCGCCACCGCGCCCATGACGGCACTACGCCGTGTTGTCAGGCGGCCCACCCGATCTTTTTTCATGATTTTTCCTTGGTGCTTCCCATGCTTGGTCGCCGCCGGTCAGTTGCCGGCGGCCTTCGTCGCCTTCTGCAACAGCGCGCTGGATTCAGGATCGAGGAACAGATGACAGGCCGGATGCCGCTGCAGGATGCTGGCGGGCACCATCGGGGTGATCGGACCTTCGAGCGTGCCGCGCACGGCTTCGGCCTTGCGGCTGTCGGGTACCGCCAGCACGACCAGTTTGCTCTTCATGATCTGGGGGACAGTCATGGAAACGGCCTCGCGCGGCACATCGTCGAGCGTCGGGAACCAGCCTTCGCCGAGTTGCTGCCGGCGGCAACGCTCGTCCAGCGAAACCACCCGGAAAGCCTCGGCGTCGGCGAAGTCGGCCGGCGGATCATTGAAGGCAAGATGCCCGTTCTCGCCGATGCCGGCGAACATGACGTCGGTCGGATGTTGCGTGATCAGCGTGCCGAGGCGCGCCAATTCGGCCGTGAGATCCGCGGCGTCGCCCCCGATGGGCTGAAAACCGCCAAGCTTCGGCAGAAGGGACACAAAGCGCTCGTTCAGGTAACGCCGGAAACTCGCCTTGTGGCTGTCGGGCTGCCCGACGTACTCGTCGAGATGAAAAGCGATAACCCGGGACCAGTCGATGTCGCTTCTTTGCACCAGGGCGGCGAGGACTTCGAACTGACTCACCCCCGTCGCCAGCACGATATTGGCGTGGCCCTGGGCGGCGATCGCGGATCGTATCGCATCCCCTCCCAAGGCAGCGGCGGCGCTTCCGACCTTGAGTTTGTCGGGCTCGATGTGGACTTGAATCATTGTTTGCCTGTCATCATCGTGACCAAAGGGAGGGCAGGGGCCTCGCGGCCCCCGCCTGGTCAGAACGCGAAATACGTTTTGGCGTTCTGGTAGGAGACGCCGCGCACCAGGGTCGCCAGCGCGTCGAGATCGGCCGGGTATTCGCCGTCCTCGACCCACCGGCCCAGCAGCCGGCACAGCAGGCGGCGGAAGTAGTCGTGCCGCGGGAACGACGCGAAACTGCGGCTGTCCGTGACCATGCCGACAAAGGTGCCGAGCACGCCGTGATTGGCGAGCGTGCGCATCTGGTCGAGGTTGCCGTCCTTGTGGTCGTTGAACCACCAGGCTGGCCCAAACTGCAACTTGCCCGGCACCGTATCGTCCTGGAAGCAGCCAGCCATCGCCGACAGCACCGGGTTCATGATCGGGCTCATGCAGAACAGCATGGTCTTGGGCAGCAGCCCGTCCTTGTCGAGCGCATCGAGCAGCCGGGCCAGCGGCACCGCGATCGTCGCCTCGCAGATGGTGTCGAATCCGGTGTCGGCGCCGAGGGAAGCGAACCCGCGGCTGTTGACGCTGCGCAAGGCGCCGATGTGCATGCACATCGTCCAACCCTTGCGGGCATAGGCGCGACCGAGGTGCAGCAGCAGCGCCGCGACATAGGCGCCACGCTCCGCCGCGTTCAGCGTCTCGCCGGCGAGGCGGCGGGCGAACAGGGCTTCCACCACCGCATCGTCGGGCACAGTATCGGGCAGCACGGCATCGATCGCATGATCGCTGGCGCGGCCGCCGTGCGCGTGGAAATACGCCACCCGTGCCTCGAGCGCGCGCACCAGGGCGGCGAAGCTGCCGATCTGCACATCGGCCACGCCGCCGAGGCGCTCCAGATAGGCGAGGAACCCGGGCGCTTCGATGCGCATCGCCTTGTCCGGCCGGTACGCCGGCAGCACCCGCGTGGTCAGCGCCGAACGGGCGAGCACGGCGTGCGCGGCGAGGTCGTCGGCCGGATCGTCGGTGGTGCAGGACACCTCGACGCGCGCCTGGGTCAGGAACGACCAGGCATCCATGTCCGCGAGCCGCTCGTTCGCCTCGTCCCACAGCCGCGGGCCGGTCTGCTCGTTGATGACGGCGTCGATGCCGAAGATGCGCTTGAGCTCGAAATGGCTCCAATGCAGCACCGGATTGCCGGCGCAGAGCGGCAGGATGCGGCAGAACGCGAGGAACCGGTCGCGGTCGTGGGCATCCCCGGTGATCAGGCGCTCGGGAACGCCGCAGGCCCGCATCAGGCGCCACTTGTAGTGGTCGCCATAGTTGCCGCTGCCCAGCCACAGTTCGGCGATGTTGCGGAACTTCTTGCGCGCCGCGAGGTCAGCGGGCGGCAGATGCGCATGGTAGTCGATGATCGGCAGCTCGGCGGCGACCTCATGGTACAGCTTCTTCGCCCAGCCGGTGTCGAGCAGGAAGTCTTCGGTGATGAACATCCTGGAATCTCCTTAATGTTGGCGCGCTGGCGCGACTACTTCGCCACTTGCAGCGGCCGCACCGCCGCCGCGGCCTGGCCGGCCTGAATGGCAGTCAGCGCGATGGTATAGACGATATCATCGACCAACGCCCCGCGGGAGAGGTCGTTCACCGGCTTGCGCAGCCCTTGCAGCATCGGACCGATGCTGACCACGTGGGCCGAGCGTTGCACGGCCTTGTATGTCGTGTTGCCCGTGTTGAGGTCGGGGAAGATGAACACGTTGGCGCGACCGGCCACGCTGCTGTCGGGAGCCTTCTGGCGGCCGACGCTTTCCACGCTAGCCGCGTCGTACTGCAACGGTCCGTCGATCAGCAGGCCCGGGCGCTTGGCGCGGGCGAGTTCCAGGGCCCGGCGCACCTTGTCCACGTCGGCGCCGCCGCCGGAGGTGCCGGTGGAGTAGGAAATCATGGCGACGCGTGGATCGATGCCGAAGGCCAGGGCCGAGTCCGCCGACGCCAGGGCGATGTCGGCCAGTTGCTCGGCGGTCGGGTCCGGGTTGACGGCGCAGTCGCCGTACACCAGCACCTCGGTCGGCAGCAGCATGAAGAACACGCTCGACACCAGCGCCACGCCGGGCGCGGTGTGGATCAGTTGCAACGCCGGGCGGATGGTGTTGGCGGTGGTGTGTACGGCCCCGGAGACCAGCCCGTCCACCTCGTTCAGCGCCAGCATCATGGTGCCGAGCACGACGTTGTCTTCCAGTTGCTGCTCGGCCTGTGCCTCGGTGAGCCCCTTGGCGCGCCGCATCTCGGTCATCGGCGCGACGTAGCGGGCGCGTACCGCGGCGGGCTCGATGATCTCCACCCCGTCCGGCAGCACGATGCCCTGGACCTCGGCGACGTGGCGGATGCGGTCGGCCTCGCCCAGCAGCACGCAGTGCGCGATGCCCTTCTGCTGGCAGAGCACGGCCGCCTGCACGGTGCGCGGCTCGTCGCCCTCGGGCAGCACGATACGCTTGTTCGCCGCGTGTGCCGCCTGCACCAGGCGGTGGCGGAACGCCGGGGGCGGCATACGCAGCCGCCCGGGGTGGCCGATGATGGCGCGCAGCGCGGTGGTGTCGATGTTCTCGGCGGCGTGCGCGATCGCTTGGCCCATGCGCTCGCTATCGTCGGCCCGCACGTGGTGCGACAGCCCGGCGAGCGCCACGCCGGTGACGAAGGTGTCCTCGGCGGTGGTCAGGATCGGCAGTTTCGCCATGTCCGGGGCCCGCACCAGGGCGGCCACCTGGGGCGACAGATGGGTGTCGCAGGTCAGCAGCAGGCCGGCGAGCGGCATGCCCTGAAGATAGGCGAGGCCGATGGCCAGCACGGTGTCGCTGCGCTCGCCGGCGGTGACCACCAGCGTGCCGGGGCGCAGTCGGTCGATCAGCCCCTCGACGCCGCGCCCGGCGATCAGGAAGTGCTGCACGCGGGTGCTTGCCAGCGCCCCCTCCTGCTCGATGCCGAGACCGAGCGCCTCGCGCACGTCCTGCAAGCGCAGGGCGCCGAGGCGGGGTTCGTAGGGCACGTCGCCGAGCACCGGCATCTCGCTGCCGAGCCCGTGCAACGTCGCGGCCAGCGGCACGGTCGCGCCGGGATGCACGCGGTTGACCAGCACGCCGGCCAACGGCGGCGGGTCCTCGGCCTCGGCGAACTGGCGCAGCGCCAGATCGACGGTGGCGGCCAGCGCGGCTTCACCGTTCCCGTCGCCGCCCAGCACCGGCACCAGCGAGGCCGCGAAGGCGCGCGCCATGGCGGCGTTGAGCTGGGAGGCGATCTGCAATCCGGCGTCCGGGATCAGCCCCTCGACCACCACCGCGTCGCACCCGGCGCCGGCCTTCTCGACGGCGGCGACGAGATCCTCCAGCAGGGCATCGAGACCGCCCGCGCGCACCCGCGCCTCGGCCACCGCGAAGGGCACCGGCTCGGGCACCTCGAGGCGCAGCAGCAGGCGGGCGAAATGGGCGGACAGGTCGTCGGTGCCGCGGTGGGCCGGTTGCGTGATCGGCTTGATGTAGCCGACCGCGACATGGTCGCGCAGCAGCGCCTGGACTAGGCCGAGCGCCATCGAGGTCAACCCGGATTCGCGGGAGACCGGCGCCAGGAAGAAAACTTGCGCGGAACGTGCCATGTCAGGGAGCCTCCACCGTATCGCCGTCGGCCAGTCGGGCCAGTTCGGCGGTGTCGCAGGCGATCATCCATTCCTCGTTGGTGGCGATCACGGCGGCGCGCGGGGTCGTGCCGGCGGCGGTGATCACCCCCCCCGTGCCCCGGATCATGCGCTCGTTGGCGGGTCCGTCCAACACCATGCCGAACGCGCGCAGCCGCGCCAGCGTCATCGCCCGCAGCCGGGCCGAGTTCTCGCCGATGCCGCCGGTGAACACCACCACATCGAGTCGGCGCAGGCCCATCGCCAGGCCGCCGATGCAGCGCGCCAGCCGGTGGGCGAACACGTTCAGTGCCAGCTTCGCCCCGACGTGGCCTTTCTCGGCCGCCGCTTCCAACTCGCGGCAGTCGTTGGACAGCTCCGACAGGCCGAGCAGGCCGCTCTGCTTGTTCAGCATCGTGTCCATCTCGGCCACGCCGATGCCCTCGGCGCGCATCATGTACAGGATCGCCCCGGCATCGACGTCGCCGGGCCGCGTGCCCATGACCAGCCCCTCCAGCGGGGTCATGCCCATGCTGGTGTCCACGCAGTGCCCGTCCTGCACCGCGGTGGCGGAGGCGCCGTTGCCGAGATGCGCGGTCACCAGGCCGTGGTCGGCGGGGTCGAGGCCGAGCAGCCCAACCGCCTCCCGAGACACGAAGCGGTGGCTGGTGCCGTGGAAGCCGTAGCGCCGTACGCCCCAGTCGCGGTACTGCGCCATCGGCAGCGCGTAGAGATAGGCCTCGGGCAGCATGGTCTGGTGGAACGCGGTATCGAGCACGGCGGCGTGCGGAATCCCGGGCAGGCGGGCCAGCGCGATCCGGATGCCCAGCAGCGCGGGCGGGTTGTGCAACGGCGCCAGCATGTTGCACGCCTCGATGCCGGCGATCACGGCCGGGGTGATCAGGACCGACCCGGTGAACCGCTCGCCGCCATGGACCACGCGATGGCCAACCGCGGCCAGCCCATCGATCCAGCCGCGCGCGGTCAGCTCGGCCAGCACGGCGTCCAGTGCCGCGCCGTGGTCGGCCGCGGTGAGCGGCTGGGTCCGCTTGCCCTGGGCGTCCTTGAACGTCACCGTCGGCTGCGTGCCGCCGAGCCGCTCGGCCAGGCCGGACAGCAGCGGCTCGCGCTGGGCGACATCCTGGACGGCGAATTTCAGCGACGACGAGCCGCAGTTGAGCACCAGGATCAGGTTTTTATCGGGGGACATGGAATTCTCCTCGCGGCTCGCGCCGGCGGTCTTGGCAATGACACGGGTTCCCAGGGGGATGGAGCCAGGCAGGAGCTGGTGTTGTCGTCTCCGCGATGCCGGGCATGCAGGGGGCAGTTCGCTAGGAATTTCGGCGGGAAACTGGCCGTTCTGGCCGGCGGGTTCGTTGATCTAGATCAAAGCGCGGCGCTATTGGCGGAAATGCAGGAATGCGGCGCGGTGGACACGCCGGGCCGGGCTTCCTATTTCCGCTCCGATGCCGACGCCGATCAGGCATGCGCCGGCAACGATCGAAGTGCCAAACGCGCCCGACGTCTGGTATGGGAGCAAATTGAGGCTTTGGACATGTGGGGCTGCCTGCACCGCCGGCTGCACGGTGGTAGTCGTGGGGGACGCGCTGCATGACGGAGGCGTGGCTGGTTTGCAGGATCGCGGGGTGTTCCCGGACCTGTTGGTCGAGGATGTTCCCGTGCCGGTGACATGGTCCCATGTGCCGGCGCTGGCGCTTTGGCTGTCATTTGTGTCGTCGCGCGCGGCCGACCCACGCCTGCGGCGATGATTGAACCCGGCCCCGGCGTGATCCGGGGTCAGCAAGAAGAAGAAGGATTGCTTCGTGGCCAACGAAAAATCGCAGAACGTTCAGGATGTGTTTCTGAACCATGTGCGCAAGAACAAGACCCCTGTCACCGTATTCCTGGTGAACGGCGTCAAACTGCAGGGTATCATCACCTGGTTCGACAACTTTTCCGTGCTGCTGCGGCGGGATGGGCACACCCAGCTCGTCTACAAGCACGCCATCAGCACGGTCATGCCGGGTGCCCCCATCCAGTTGTTCGACGGCCCCAGGGAGGCGTCGACGACAACCCTGACCATCCCGCCGCGGGAGACCGTCCCTGCCCACGACGAGTGAGTCCCGGCAGGCCGGAACGGCGGCGCCGACGCGCGCCGCCGTCATCCTGCCCTGGGAGAAGCCCCCCGCCAGTGCCGACGCCTCGCGTGCCGCCGAGGCGCGGTTGGCCGAGGCGGTCGGGCTCGCCGCCTCGATCGGTCTGGTGGTGGTGCACAGCGCCATCCTGCCGTTGCGTGCCCGCCGCCCCGCCAGCCTGCTGGGCGAGGGACAGATAGAAGCGCAGGGACAGGCGCTTGCCGCCGGCCAGGTCGTTGTCGTGATCGTCGATGCGCAGCTTTCGCCGGTGCAGCAGCGCAATCTGGAAAAGGCCTGGAACTGCAAGGTTATCGACCGCACCGGCCTGATTCTGGACATTTTCGGCGAACGCGCGGTGACCCGCGAAGGCGCCTTGCAGGTCGAGCTGGCGCATCTGGAATACCAGCGCTCCCGGCTGGTCCGTTCGTGGACCCATCTGGAGCGCCAGCGTGGCGGCTTCGGCTTCCTGGGCGGCCCCGGCGAGACCCAGATCGAGGCGGACCGAAGGCTGATCGGCGACCGCATCGTCCGCCTCAAGCGTGAACTGGAGCAGGTGCGCCGCACCCGTGGCCTGCACCGCACCGCGCGGCGGCGCGTGCCGTTCCCCGTGGTGGCGCTGGTCGGCTACACGAACGCGGGAAAATCCACCCTGTTCAACGCCATGACCGGTGCCGAGGTGGTCGTGCGCGACCAGCNNCGACCATGCGCGGCCTGCGCCTGCCTTCCGGCCGGCGCGTCATCCTGTCCGACACCGTCGGCTTCATCAGCGAGCTGCCCACCGAGCTGGTGGCCGCCTTCCGCGCCACGCTGGAGGAAGTGTCCGAGGCCGACGTCATCCTGCACGTGCGCGATGCCGCCCACCCGGACCAGGCCGCCCAGCGCGCCGACGTGGTGGCGGTGCTGGACGGCATGGTGGCCGACGGGACGATGGACGAATCCTGGCCCGCGCACACCCTGGAGGTGATGAACAAGGCCGACCTGCTGGGCGGGGTCGCCAATGTGCCGGTCCGCGCCGGCATGGTGGCGGCCTCCGCCATCACCGGGGAAGGTCTGGCCGCACTCTGCGAGGCGATCGATGAGCGCATTGCCGCGGGCATGGAGGTGGCCGACTACACCATCCCGCCCACCGACGGCGCGCGGCTTGCCTGGCTCTACCAGCATGGCGAGGTGATCGGCCGCGACGACGGCGAGGTGGCGATTCACGTCACCGTGCGCCTGTTGGCCGCCGACCGCGCCAGGTTCGAGCGTCCGGACCGACCGCGTTGACGCTGTTCACCTTGCGCGATCTCGCCGTCGTGGAGGCGGTGCTGCGCGACGCCGCGCGCGCCGAGATCCTGCCGCGCTTCCGCCACCTGGGCGCCGGCGACGTGCGCGCGAAGTCCGGCCCGCTCGACCTGGTCACGGCCGCCGACGAGGCCGCCGAGCGCGTCATTACGGCCGCCTTGCGCCGCGCCTTCCCGGGATGCCTGGTGGTCGGCGAGGAGGCCGCCACCGCCGATCCCGCGCTGCTCGCCGGGCTGGCCGGCGCGGACCTCGCCTTCGTCGTCGATCCGGTGGACGGCACCTGGAACTTCGCCGCGGGACTGCCGCTGTTCGCCACCATGGTGGCGGCCATCGTGCGTGGCGAGGTGGTCGGGGCGGCGATCCACGACCCGGTGGGCGGCGACAGCGCGCTGGCGCTGCGCGGGGAGGGGGCCTGGACCGAATCCCCGGATGGACGCCGCCAGGGCCTGCGCGTCGCCGCGCCGGTCCCGGTGGCGGAGATGACCGGCATCGCCTCCTGGCGCTACCTGCCGCCTGGGCCGCGCGCCACGCTCTGCCGCAATTTGCCGCGGGTGGCGGCCTGCTGGGACTATCGCTGCGCTGGTCACGAATACCGGCTGCTGGCGGGCGGGCAGTGCCACTTCCTGCTGTTCAACCAGTTGTGGCCGTGGGACCACGCGCCGGGCTGGCTGCTGCACCGCGAGGCCGGCGGCTATGCCGCCCGGTTCGACGGCCGCCCCTATAGCCCCACGGTCACCACCGGCGGCCTGATCTGCGCCCCCGACGCGGCAAGCTGGCAGGCCCTGCGCTCGGCGCTGCTGGAGGACTGATAGCAACCAACTACCGTCATGGCCGGGCTCGACCCGGCCATCCACGCATTGCGGCGGTCAGGACAACGCCGTCACAGACTCATTCCAGCCCAGATTGTGATCAAGTATAAGCCTAACTTTCCAAGCGCGTTGCCAATGCTTTATGTTCTTTTCACGCTGAATGGCCAGAACGATGCTTTCATGCCGCTCGTAGCAAGCCGAAGGGTGGGATGCCCTTCGCATCCCACCTGTCCAACCGGCGGTCAGAACACCGTCGTATCTCCCGGACATGCCGTCGAGGCTGCGCACCCCGACCGCCCCGCCGACAATCCCCTTGCACGCCCCCGCCCTCCCGTGCTAGGAATATAGTCCATGGCGGTCAACCCCACCCTTTCCCGCGCTCCCGACTTCGCCGCCCGCCTCGGCGTCATCCTGGCCGGCCTCGCCG
>PLTJ01000293.1 GCA_003164455.1 Acetobacteraceae bacterium | reverse complement strand
TCCTCGCCGGCCTCCCGGCGCACGGATAATCGCTGGTAAAGAACGGGCTATCGGCAACGTCGTTGTGGAGGATCTCCCACGCCGAGTTGCCCCAGATCGACACACGTCTCACGATGGTGCTGATGCCAAGCGCCTGCGGATATTTTTCATCGACCTTGTGGCGTATAGTGCCATCCGCCAGAAGCTCCGACAGGGACTTCGATCCAAGCGATGGCGGAGCTCTTTCGATGGCTCCTTGCCGGTCGAGGATATTCGCCGTTGAATCCAACACCCCGATCAGTGGCTCTGTATGGATGCGCATCGCCGCCGGCGCACAACAGGCGACGTATGCCGCGAACCCGGCGATGACGGCGATACACTCCTGGTCGATAGCGCCTTGTCGCAACTTCGAGATCGAGGCATCGTAATTCGGTTCGATGCCGCGCAAAAACTCTTCGATCGCTCGGTCATTGATGAGGTAGGCGTTGGTGCTGCCATCCTCGATCCTGCAAACATCCTTCGAATGGCACTGGAAGGATTTCAGGTCGGATTTCTTCGTCGCATAGAGGCGGTTGCCCATTGCGGGAGAAAAGAACTGCTTGAGATGAACCTGTGAGACGTAGTGATCGAGTGGCATGGTTGGCTTTGCGGCGCGTGCAAGCGCCTTGCCCAAATCTACTCCCGCAGCCCCGCGACGTCACCATCGTTTTGGAAACAGGCGAGACTCCGACTCCTCCGCCTGTATCGCTTCCAAGGCTGGCCCTACGGCCCTGGGATCGGGGCTGAACCCCGATTGGCGCTGCCCGCAAGGGGCGCGCTGGGCGAGCCGCTGAACGTCTCGCTTGAAGATGAGGGAAGCTCCGGCGGCGTTCCCAAAGCTATGCTGTGGGCGTTACGGGGGCGGGGCATGGGTCGTCGACCGCGTTGGGCCTGTGCCTTGGCTACGGCGCGGAGTCCGACCTGAGCCGAGGCGATGGCCTCAGGGTAGGCCTCGGCTCCGATTATGCTGCCGTCGAGTCGAAAGGCTCTGCTTGAAGACGTTGAATCTGGCGGGAGCCGAGTATCGACTTGATGGCTGATGCAAGTTCGTGGTGAACGAGGTTGCGACCGTTGAATGCTATGCCCAGCCCGGCAATGCCGGTTTGCTCCATATCACGGAGGAGGTTAAATTTTGCGTCCTGCGATTTCTTGGATTGTCCCGCCGGATCGTAATGAACACCACCCTTCGTGTTGGCGACGTATTTGATCAGATCGTGCCGCGATATCCGCGTCCCTTTCAGATAGGAACACGGGCTTTGTAGAAAGGAGTCGAGGTTGAGCGTTTTGGTGACAAGCTCGACCCGTCCCCAGGACAGGGACACCGGGACTCCGGGGAGAATGTCCGCGCCGCCGCAGAAGGCGACGACATCGTTGCCCGGTGGTACGGTGAAGCAAGAGGCCTCCACCTCTATCGGGCCGCCGATCCCCGAAGCCTTCCATGCGCGCTGTAGATTCCCATCAACCACCAGGAAACGCAGGGACGCGCTGGCGACGCGAAGACTGTGTTCGTCCTCCCATGGCGAACTTGCCTGCTGTAGCGCGGCAAGGTGCGCTTTGGCGGTTTTGAGCAGATCAATTTGTTCTGGGGTGAGTGATTTCACGACTATGCTCCGCAACGTCACGCCGCTGCCTCCCGAGTCGTAAAGGCAAGCCTTGGCGACCTCGATGCGCGACCGTGTAGCACGGTTGTGGACAAGGTGGCGCAACTCGTCGAATTCCTCCGGGGACGGGAGGGGCAAAGCCTGAAGTTCGTAGGGTGAGAGGATGGCCGTTCGCCCCTGGATCGGGGCTGAACCCCGATCGGCGCTGCCCGCAAAGGGCGCGCTGGACGAGCCGGTGAACGTCTCGCTTGAAGATGAGGGAAGCTCCGGCGGGCCTCCCAAAGAGAGCAGCACCTGAGGGGATCCGCCCGGGGCGTACTCGTGCCGTCGGTTCGTGCATGAAAGCGGCAGGGGGATGATCTCAGCCATGGCGGGAAGACACGCCCTTGGCTTTCGGTCGCTTTTTTTGTGACTCAGCCGGACAACTGAGCAACCTCATCGCCGAACCCGTCGAACGCGTGACGGACGATCTCTTCGAGGCCTGTCACCTCGTCGTCGCTCAATCCTTTGTACTCGCCGGAGCGGCGGCTCTTCGGCAGCGTTCCGTGATTTTGGCGGATGAACATCACGAGATTCTCGGCGAGGCGGTCAGGCATCTCGACCGTCTCCATGATACGGCGGATCGCATCGTCGTGCCTGCGCAGATAGTCGATCTCGTTAGGTAGATCGCGCTCGACCGTGCAGGTGACACAGGCGTAGAGGAACTCCGCCGCGCCCGTGCAATCGAAGTAACGGTAGAGATCGGCGGTATCGTTGAGAACCTCGACATTGCGATTGGGCGTCGCCCGCCAATCGATGAAGGGCATGAGCGGTCTGGAATGGTCTTGCAGCGTGGCGCGATAATCGTCGATGCGGTCCAGCATGACGGAAGAAACCGGAAAGACCATGCCAGGCGGCGTGAACTTTCGTTCGGCCAGGACGTGATGAATCAGGCAACGGTGCACGCGTCCGTTGCCATCCTCGAAGGGATGCACGTAGACGAAGCCGAAGGCGCTGGCGGCTGCTTGCAGCACCGCATCAAGCCCGCCGTCACGCATGCGATCGTTCGCCGCCAGCAAGCCGGTCATGAGATCAGGTAAATCCGCAGGCCTGGCACCGATAAATTCGGGCAGGGGATCGCCTTGGTGGTCGCGTTCGCCGAGGAACACTCCGTCGCCCCGCAAACCAGGGTGCACAAAGCGCGCGTCCTCGATGAGCACGCCGTGAAGGCGGAGGATTTCGTCGAGCGTCAGCCGGTTCTTGCCGGCCTGCAGCACCGCGCGTCCCCAGCGCTCAAGCCGGTTATGCGGTGGCCGTTCTCCCTCTATTTCAAAGCTGGCCCGGCTGTCGGCCAGCAGCATGAAGCTGGCCGCGCGCGCGACGAGATGGGTGCCGGTGCGGCCGACCGTCTCTCGGGCCTTTGCCGAGAGGTCGAGCCGCAAAGCACTTTCCAGCGCCTTGGTGCGTCGGATGATCGGGCAGAATCGGCCGTTGCCGAGCAGGTTGTCGCGGATGCGGTGACGCTTGGAGAATTGCGGCTTGCCCGTGAAGTAGGCCTTGGGATCGAGGAGATCGATCGCCGCGACGGCGGACGCGTCGTCCACCGCAAGGGTTTGACCTGTTAGAATCTCATAGAGGTACCAGGCGCGCCGCGCCGGAATGCCGGTGGGCGCGGCCTGGATCAGCGCCTCGACCTCGGCCTTGGGCACGGCGTCGAATATCCGCTTCAAAATCAGGAGGTCGATGTTTTCGTGACGCAGGGCAAAGGTCAGATGGTCGGCGAAGGTGTCTCCCGGCCAGTATCGCTTATCAAAGATGGTCCAATCGCCGTCCTCCCGGTGGCTGCCGCGAACGTGCAGCTCGGAGACGCAGCTAAGCCGGCGCACCGGCGCAGGGACGGCGAGCGCCTGGACGAGCGCCGCCCAGCCGGCCAGCTTGGTTCCGGCGGGGATGGTTCTCTCCTGAAAGGTGGCGATCGGCGGCGTTTCTAGGCGCATATGTCGAAAATCCGTTATGGTGGTCGAATTCCACATTGTCAGGGAGCAATCCGTCGAAAATGACTATATCCGATTCGGCTGTCGAAAACCACCCCTCATCGTCGAAAAAGGCATCATAATTCACTCACCCGTCGAAAACAGCCGCGTGCGTCGAATCAGCGACCGAGGTTCGGGTCCAACGACCAATTCGCTTGATCGTTCAGGATTGGCTATCGCTGGCCCCGCAGGCGCATGCGTTTGAGCAGTTTTTCCGATGCAATGGCGAGACCCACTTCGTCCCGGCTTGGATCTGCGACCAATCCCAGCGCGGACATGAGAACTGCAGTGAACTCGTCGTAGAACCGTAACCGATGGCCCTTCGGCCCTGGGATCGGGGCTGAACCCCGATTGGCGCTGCCCGCAAGGGGCGCGCTCGGCGAGCCGCTGAACGTCTCGCTGGAAGAGACGGGGGGGAAGCTCCCACGGGCTTCCCAAACCCATTCGATCGGCGTTGCGGGGAATTGGGTACGCTTTTTCGGATAATTGGTGCGGGCGGCCGGACTCGAACCGGCACAGCCCTTTCGGGCCTACGGATTTTCATACCCGCTACGGCTTTCGCCGCCCCATCCTGTGCGCTTGCGCCCAGGATGGGTTTGGGGTCTGGACTATCCCTTCACCTTAGCCGCCGGTTGGGAACCAGCGGCCTTAGGTGCTACCCGTCTAGTCTCTACACCTTCCCGTTTCCGGGCTTGGCTCGGGATTGCCATCTGACAGGTTCCCCCGAATTTGGGCAGTTCTGCATCATCGGTTTCCCAATGAGCACTCAAGTTTGGTCTAAGTCCGTTGCGTCTACCAATTTCGCCACGCCCGCACATTGGCTCAGTCTATACCAGCCCGGGCGCTCCGCGCCAAGCCGGAAGCGAGACACTTCTATTCCTTTCCGTCGTCGTCTTGTGTCTCGGCCTTCTTCCGCTTGCGCGGACGGCGCACATTGATTGCCGCCGCGTCGAGGCTGCTGGCGATATGCGAGGCGTAGTATTTCTCGATCATTTCGACCGAGGTGCGGCAGTTTTTGGCAATCTGATAGATGTCGGCGCCTTCCATGAGGCGGAGACAGATATAGGTGTGCCTGAGGCTGTAGGGCGTTCGGCGGTTGCCCTCGCGGTCGAACCGTAGGTTCTCTTCGTCGAGCACGGCGTTGAAGATCATGCGGATCGGTTTCGGAAACAGCCGGTCGGCCGGCTGCTTCATGTTGCGACCTCTGAGACGATTGAAGGGAACCACCGCGCCGGTGGTGCTTTTGCAATAGCCGGTGCCGCGCTTGCCGCGCACCTTGATCTCAAGAATGGTCTGCTTGGTCGCATCGTCCTTGACGATGCTGACGTCGCGGAATTCGAGCCGGGCGGCCTCGTCAGGCCTGAGCCCGGTATTCGCCATGAAGAGCACATAGTCGTGCGCCTGCTCACACGACGATTTCCACCGCAGCTTGGGCGGGTGTTCGACCCGGCGCCGGGTAGCCTCATAAAGCTGCTTGTATTCCTCCGGCGAAAACCACGCGCGGTGCGAGATTTTCTCGGAGGTCCGGTAAGGCTCGGAGAGGTCGGGCATGCGGTCGAGCCATCCGTTGCGGACGGCGGATTTGAGCACCTGGCGCAGCGTCACCATGTCCTTGTGCATCGTGCTGCGCGAGGGCATCGTGCCGCGGCGTCCCTTCCCGGCCTCGTGCCGGTGGATTCGGTAGTCCTGCACGAGGGCGGACGTGATCTCAGACAGCCACTTCTTGCCGAAGAAGGGGAGCAGGTGAACACGCAGTTTTGATTCGTAATTTTCCAACATGTGCGGGCTGCGTTGGCCGCGGGTGATGACGTCGTATTCGCGGAGAAACCGCTCGGCGGCCTCGCTGAAGGTCTTGCCTGATTTGAGTTCCCCGCGCTTGAGCTTGCCTCTCAGCTCCAGATACCAGTCCTCGGCGAAGTCCTTGGCCTGCTCGAGGCTCTCCAGCTTGGTGGTGGTGCGGAGTTGCCGGCCGTTGATCGAGGCGGAGCAATGCCACTGGCGGGTCTGATCGCGCTTATAGACGTGAACCTTGCCTCCTAGGATTTCGTGTCGGGCCATAGTGCGCTCGCTTTCCGGCCCTGAACCGGGCCTATGTGCTAATATGTGCTAGGTCATCAGCCTGCCTAAGTTTCATTTAACATACTGATTTATAATGGAATTGTCAACGTGAATATGTTCCGTTAAAAGCTTTTAAGTCCGCTGCGTCTACCGTTCCGCCAGGCGGGCACCAGGCGAATTGCTTACACCGTCACGCCGCGCCGCGCGATCCGGCACGTTGGCGCACACGGGCGGGACCGCGTGCACGGCACCCGCTTTCCTGCCTATTATAGCCGCACCACACCAGCGCCAGGAGCCGCAATCGTCCCATGCCCCGAATCCTCACCGTCGGTGTCGCCCAACTCGGTCCAATCGCTCGCACCGAGAACCGCCAGCACGTCGTGTCGCGGCTGCTGGCGTTGATGGAGGGCGCCGCGCACATGGGTAGCGACCTCGTCGTCTACCCCGAGGCGGCCCTCACCGCGTTCTTCGGACATTGGCTGGTGGCCGACGAGGACGAACTGGACAGCTACTTCGAGCACGCCATGCCGAACCCCGCGGTGCAGCCGCTGTTCGAGGCCGCGCGGCGGCTGCACATCGGCTTTCATTTGGGCTACGCGGAACTGACCGTCGAGAACGGGGACAAGCGGCGCTTCAACACCTCCATCCTCGTCGGAAGGGATGGCGCGATCGTGGGGAAATACCGGAAAATCCACCTGCCCGGCTACGCCGAGCCGCACCCGGAGGCACCGTTCCAGAATCTCGAAAAACGCTATTTCGACGTCGGCAACCTGGGCTGGCCGGTGTGGGAAGCCTTCGGCGGCCGCGTCGGCATGATGGTCTGCAACGACCGGCGCTGGCCGGAAGCCTATCGGGTCATGGGACTGCAAGGCGTCGAACTGATCCTGCTCGGCTACAACACCCCGACCCACGACCCTTCCATGCCGCAGACCGACGGCCTGGGCAATTTCCACAACCACCTGGTCATGCAGGCCGGCGCCTACCAGAACGGCACCTGGGTGGTGGCCGCGGCCAAGGCCGGGCTGGAGGAAGGGGTCGAGATGATCGGCCAGTCCTGCATCATCGCCCCGTCCGGCGAACTCGTCGCGCAGTGCAGCACGCTGGGCGACGAGGTGCAGGTGGCCCGCTGCGATCTCGATCTCTGCACGAGCTACAAGGAGAACATCTTCAATTTCGCCAGGCACCGCCGGTGCGAACATTACGGGCTGATCGTCGAACGCACGGGCGCCGGACCGGTGCTGGGACGATGAGTACCGCCGCAGAAACGCCCGCCATGACCGATTTCCGCAATGCCCTCGCCCCCGCCCTGCCGCAGGACGGCACCGCCGGCGTGCTCGCCGGCCGGGTCTGGCGGCCGGACCGGCAAGGGCCGTCCGTGGCCGCCATCCGCGCCGAGGGCGTCGTTGACATCACCGCCGCTTTTCCGACCCTTCGCGACCTGTGCGAACAGCCCGACCCCGCCGCCGCCCTGGGCGCCGCCGGCGGGGAAAACCTGGGCGAGCTGGACGCCATCCTCGCCAACACCCCACCGGACCGGCGCGATGACGGAAAACCCTGGCTGCTGGCGCCGATCGACCTCCACGCCGTCAAGGCCTCCGGCGTCACTTTCGCCATCTCCATGCTGGAACGCGTCATCGAGGAACGCGCCCGCGGCAATCCGGCGGCCGCCGCGGCCCTGCGCGGCGAGGTGCAACGCCTGATCGGCGACGACCTGCGGCGCCTGAAGCCCGGCAGCCCCGAGGCGATGGCCCTGAAGCAGGTGCTGATGGATCAGAGCGCCTGGAGCCAGTATCTGGAAGTGGGCATCGGCCCGGACGCCGAGATCTTCACCAAGTGCCAGCCGATGGCCGCCGTCGGCACCGGCATGGACGCCGGCGTCAATCCGATGTCGCGCTGGAACAACCCCGAACCCGAACTGGTGCTGGTGGTCGCCTCCGACGGACGCATCGTCGGCGCCACGCTGGGCAACGACGTCAACCTGCGCGACGTGGAGGGCCGCTCGGCCCTGCTGCTGAGCAAGGCCAAGGACAACAACGCCTCCACCTGCGTCGGCCCGTTCATTCGTTTTCTCGACGCCGCGTTCACGCTGGACGATGTGCGCGCGACGGTGGTGTCGCTGAGCGTGCAGGGCGTGGACGGTTTTCGCCTGCAAGGCAGCTCCTCGATGGCGCACATCAGCCGCGACCCGGCGGACCTGGTGGCGCAGATGCTGAACGCAAACCACGCCTTTCCGGACGGCGCGGTGCTGTTCTGCGGCACCATGTTCGCGCCGGTCGATGACCGCGACGCACCGGGCAAGGGGTTCACCCATAAGACCGGCGACATCGTCACCATCAGCGCCTTGGGGCTGGGCCGGCTGGTGAACCGCATCCGCCCGAGCAATGCCTGCGAGCGCTGGCGTTTTGGCACTGGCGCGCTGATGCGCAATTTGGCCAGGCGCGGGCTGCTGTAGCAGCCTACCCGGCGTAGCACGGCTCCGGCAGGCCACGCACGCCGGGCTCATAGGCCAGCACGGCGCCCGCCAGGGGCTCCGCCGCCAGCGTTGCCGCCGACAGTCCGGCTCGGGCGCAGGTGACGAAAAGCGTGGACAAATCGGGGCCGCCAAAGGCGCAGCAGGTCGGCTGGCTCACCGGCAGCGCCAAGCGCCGGTCCACCCGCCCGTCCGGGGCGTAGCGGGTGATCCGGCCGCCGCCATACTCGGCCGACCACATGTATCCCTCCGCGTCCACGATGGCGCCGTCCGGGATGCCGGGGGGAGCGACGCGGGCGAAGACGCGGCGCTCGCCCAGCGCGCCGGTCGCGGGATCGTAGGCGAAGGCAAGAATCGTGCGGGTCGGGCTGTCGGCGAAATACATCGTCCGCCCGTCCGGCGACCAGCACAGCCCGTTCGGGATGGCAATGCCGTGCAGCACGGCCGCAACCCCCGTCGCCGGATCGAGCCGGTAGAGGTGGCCGCGCGGCGTGGGGTTCGCCTCGCCCATCGTGCCCGCCCAGAACCGGCCCTGGCGGTCGCACCGGCCGTCGTTGAAGCGCATGTCGGCGTCCTCGCCGTGCGGCGGGGCGGCCGGGGTGAGGGCGCCGGTGTCGGTATCGAGGAAAGCGAGGCCGCGCTTCAGTGCCACCAGCAGCCCGCCGCCGCGCAGCGCCAGCGAGCCCACTGGTTCGGGCATCGTCCAGCTCCGCACCGCCCCGGTCGCGGCCTGCCAGCGCCGGACCGCGGGCGCCTGGATGTCCACCCACCACAGCGCCTGCGCCCGTGGGCACCAGACCGGCCCCTCGCCAAGGATGTCGGTGGCATCGCCGATGCGGCGTGGCGTGTCCATGCGCGCGTCTCCTTCCCGTCGGGGGACCGGTATAAGTTTCCACCGGACCGAC
>PLTJ01000309.1 GCA_003164455.1 Acetobacteraceae bacterium | reverse complement strand
CCATCCTGCTCGGCGAACTGGCCAATGTCGGCGCCAACCCCGGCCGCACCGCGCTCGACATGATGGACTTGACCCGACCGACACTGGACTTCGTGAAAATGGGCGAAAGCCTGGGGGTGCCGGGTGGGCGGGCCGAGACCATGGACCAGTTCAACGACCTGTTCGCTCAGTCCTGCTCCCGCCGCGGGCCGTTTCTGATCGAGTTGGTGATACCGTAAGCGAAGGCCCCGCTATTTAAGGGCCAGCAACTCGCCCGCCAGCGCGGTCCACTCGGCTTCCAGCGTGCCGGTTGCCGGGGCGCGGCCGGCATGGCCGTACCAGTAGCGGGCGTTGGCGAGGTCGCCTTCCTTGCGGTGCAGGTAGGCGTGCACGATCGCGCCGATGGCGTCGTGCTGTTCCTGGGCGCAGCGGTGGGCGCGGTCCCAGTCGCCCTTGCCGTCCCACCACAGCCCTTGCAGGGCAAGCGACAGGCCGGGCGGCGGGGCGGGATCGTTAACGCTGGCGCTGAAGGCGGACACATCCATGATCGGCTCTCCGGCAGACGGGCGCAGCGCCATCGTTTATCAGCCGGAGCGGCGGCTTGCCAGCGCGGCGGGTTGATGGCACTCCCGGCGCGCCGAACGGGATCCTGCCATGTTGCGCCGCCTGTATGACCGTGTGCTTGCGCTTGCCGGCAGTCCCCGGGCGGGGCTGTGGCTGGCCGTGGTCAGTTTCGCGGAGAGCAGCTTCTTCCCCGTCCCGCCGGATGCGCTGCTGATACCGATGGTGCTGGCGCGGCCCGACAGGGCCTGGCGGCTGGCCTTCGTGTGCACCGTGGCGAGCGTCACCGGCGGCGCGCTGGGATACCTGATCGGCTACGCCCTNNTTCGACGTGCTGGCCGAGCCGATTCTGCGCGCCTACCACTACCAGGACGTCTTTGCCGCCTTTCAGGCGAAGTATGCCGAATGGGGGCTGTGGGTGATTCTCATCAAGGGTCTCACGCCGATTCCCTACAAAATCGTCACGATCGCTTCCGGTGCGGCGCGTTTCAATTTCGGCCTGTTCATGCTGGCCAGTGCGGCGACGCGCGGCGTGCGTTTCTTCGTCATCGCCACCCTGCTGCGCCGCTGGGGCGACCCGGTGCGCGTCTTCATCGAGAAGCGGCTGACCCTGGTGACCACCGCGCTTGTCCTTGCCGTCATCTGCGGCTTTCTGCTGCTGAGGTATCTGTAGCGGCGCTACGTCAGCAGCGCCGCCCGCAGATGCTCGCGCCGTGCTGCGTCGAGCCCGATCCGCTGCTCCAGGTAGACGTCCAGCGAGCCATACGCGCCACGAATGGCGGCGAAGGCGACGTCGAGCAGTTCGCCGTGCACGGTCAGCAGCACGTCGGCGACCACCGGCGGCAGTGCCGCCCTGATTTCCGCATCGCCCTGCCAGAGCCGGTCGGTCGCCAGATAATCCGCGCGAATGGCCTCGTACTCCACGCCGAGGGCGGCCAGCAACAGGGGGGCGCCGAAGCCGGTGCGGTCCTTGCCGGCGGTGCAGTGGAACAGCAGTGGGCGCCGCGCCGGTTGCGCCAGCAGGCCGAACAGGGCGGCGTAGCGGTGCGGCCAGTCCAGCGCGTAGGACGTGTAGGCGTGCTGCATCATCGCCATGGCGTCCTCGCGGGCGGCGGCGATGGCGCGCAGCGGGCCGCCGAGCGAGGGGTCGATCGGCAGGAAATGCACCGCTACCCCAGGCAGCGAGTCGAGTCGCGAGGGGGCGTGCTTGCGCTCGGCCTCGCCGCGCAGGTCCACCACGGTGCGCAATCCGGTTGCCGCCAGCCTGGCCGCGTCGGCGCCGGTCAGGCGGCCAAGCGAGGCGGAGCGGAACACCACGCCGAACCGCACGTGCGTGCCATCGGCCGCCGGCCAGCCGCCGAGGTCGCGCACGTTGGACGCGCCTTCCAGCACGATCGATTTCGGCAGTTCCGTCGCATCGTACACCAGCGTGCTCCATGTCCCAGGCCGGCCGCACCATAGCGATGCGTGCTTGGCGGGGAAATTCAGAGCATCGGCGGGTCGCGCACCGCCACGCTGCGGATGGCGTCGAAGCCGTTGAAGCCGGTGCGCAGGCAGGCTCCGTAGGCGCCGAGCTGACCGATTTCGATCCAGTCGCCTTCCGCCGTGTCCTCGGGCAGCGGCACCGCCACGCGCAGCCGGTCGACCGCATCGCAGGTCGGGCCGAACACGGTGAAGTCGCGCAGCCCCGCCGACGGCGCCGGACCCGCCGGCCGAGCCAGGCGCGCGGGAAAGCGGAACCCCGGCGCGCCGGCGTCGGACAGGCTGCCGTAAATGCCGTCGTTGATGAACAGCGCGTCGCCGCGCCGCAGCAGCACCTGCGCGACCACCGACACGCCGCCGGCCACCAGTGCCCGCCCGGGCTCGGCCCACAGCCGCGTGGCCTCGGGCAGCCCGAGCGCGGCGAAGGCGGCCGCGATGGCGGCGAAATAGTCCCCCAGCGGCGGCGGTACGCTGCCCGGATAGGCGACCGGGAAGCCGCCGCCCACATCGATGATATCGACAGGCACGCGGGCTGCCCGGATGGCCGCGCCGGCCAGCGCCATCGCCTCCCGCCAGGCCAGCGGGTCCAGGCACTGCGAGCCGACATGGAACGAAATGCCGAGACGCGCGGCGTGCGGGCGGGCCGCGCGCAGCAGGGCGGCCGCTTCCTCGACGGGGGCGCCGAACTTGCCCGACAAATCATAGGCCGCCCGGCCGCGCGGCAGCGCCAGCCGCACCAACAGGCCGCGCTCCTCGTCCGGGGTTTCCTGCACGATCTTGGCCAACTCGCCGGCGCAGTCGAGCACGCTGTCGCGTACCCCGCCGGCCCAGGCGGCCCGCAGCGCCGGGCGCGACTTCACCGGATGCATGAAGTGGAGGACGGCGTCGGGGAACAGGCCGCGCACCAGCGCCACCTCGGGCGCTGAGGCGCAGTCGAAATGGCGCACGCCGCCATCCCACACGGCCCGCAGCACCGCGGGGTCGGGGTTGCACTTCACCGCGTACAGCACCTCGCCGGGGAAGCCGGCGACGAAATCCGCGGCGGCGCCGATGATGGCGGCCGGACGCAGGCAGTGCATGGGCACGTCCGGCCGTTCGACGGCGATCAGGTCGTCAACGCACGGCAACAGCGTGTCGGGCAGGGCAGGGGGGCGGGCAAGCAGGCGCAACAGATCCATCGGACAGTCTCGCGGCTGGACGGGCACCGGCACGGGGCCGGACGGGCGGAGCGGGGAGAGGACAACCGGGGCGCACAGGCGCCGCGGCGTCAGGGTTCAGATGCGCGGACTTCGCATCGCGGCTTGCCGGTCAGACAACATAGACGTCTCCCTTGCGACCCCGGCCCATGATTGGCCGGGTCTATCGGAAAGGACGCGTTACGTCGTTGCGGTGCCCGCTTGCGGGCTCACGGCACGTGCGGATACGTCACCGCCGCGCCGGGGGCGAAGCGGTGCGCGGATATAGCGGTGTGCGGCCGCAGCCGTCATGCCGATTGCGACACACAAAATCCCACTGGGGTCATGGCTTGGCGGCTACGAGAGCAAGATACTCCCAGGCCATGGTCGCCGCGGCGAGGGCGGTGATTTCCGACACATCGTAGGCCGGTGCCACTTCCACCACGTCCATGCCGACCCACGCGAGCCCGTGCAGGCCGCGCAGGATGGCCTGGGCCTGCCAGGACGCCAGTCCGCCGATCTCCGGCGTGCCGGTGCCGGGGGCGAAGGCCGGGTCGAGGGCGTCGATGTCGAAGCTGAGATAGACGGGGCCGCCGCCGACCACCGCGCGCACCCGCGCGGCGACGGCGGCCGGCCCGTCCGCATGCACCTGCTGTGCGGTCAGCACGGTGACGCCCTGGCCTAGCGTCCAGTCCCACACGTCGCGCGACACCGGCGAACGGATGCCCACCTGCACCATGCGTTGCGGGTCCACCAGATGCTCGGCGATGGCGTGGCGGAAGGGCGAACCATGGCCGAACGGCTGGCCGAAACTGTCCGACCAAGTATCGACATGGGCATCGAAATGCACCAGGCCCAGCGGTCCGGTGCGCCGCGCCAGCGCCCGCAGCAGCCCAAGCGTGACGCCATGCTCGCCGCCGAGCGCGATCAGGTGCGGGATCGCTTCAGCCGCCTGCTCGATCGCCGCCAGCGTGGCCGGGATGTCGCCCAGGGCGATGGGCAGATCGCCGATATCGGCAAGGTCGATGGCAGCCGGGTCGACCCAGGCGGTGGGATGGGCGCCATCCGCCAACATGCGGCTGGCGCGACGGATGGCGTGCGGCCCGTCGCGGGCGCCGGCACGGTTGGTGGTGCCGCCATCGAACGGGATGCCGGCAACGGTGAACGCCGCCGGCGTGCGCCGGGCGGTGCCGAGGAAACTGGGCGGGAGGGCGAAAGTGGGGGGACCGGCCATGCCTCGCACCCTGCCGCGCTTGGCGGCGCGGGTCCAGGGCGCGCAAGCTGATGCGTTCGATTACGGGGGGTGCCGTGACGCTTAACCTGATCACCGATGTCGCCGGCCTCGCGGTCGGCCATGCCACCGACCTGGCGCTGGCTTCCGGGGTGACGGCGATTCTGTTCGACCGGGCGGCGGTGGTGTCGGTTGCCGTGCTGGGCGGCGCGCCGGGCGGGCGGGATACCGACATGCTGGAGCCGGAGATGACCATCGGCGGCATCGACGCCGTGGTGCTGTCCGGCGGGTCGGTGTTCGGGCTGGACGCTGCCGGCGGGGTGCAGGCGGCGCTGCGCGAGGCGGGGCGTGGGCTGAACCTGCGCGGCGCGCTGGTGCCGCTGGCCAGCGGTGCCGTGATTTTCGACCTGCTGAACGGCGGCGACAAGGCCTGGGGACGGTTCTCGCCCTACCGCGACCTTGGCTACGCGGCGGCGCTGGCGGCGGCGGGGGAATTCGGGCTTGGCACCGTGGGCGCCGGGACAGGCGCCACCACCGCGACGGTAAAGGGCGGACTGGGGTCGGCCTCCTGCGTCACCCGGACCGGCCACACGGTCGGCGCCATCGTCGTGGTGAACGCGGTGGGATCGCCGACGATCGGCGACGGGCCGTGGTTCTGGGCGGCGCCCTTCGAGCGGGGGGCGGAGTTCGGCGGGCGTGGCTGGCCGGCGAAGGTGCCGGCGGGCGCACTGACCCCGCGGCTGAAGGGCGGCCCGGGCACCAGCACCACCATTGCCCTGGTGGCGACCGACGCGGCGTTGACCAAGCCGCAGGCCAAGCGGTTGGCCATCATGGCCAATGACGGGCTGGCCCGGGCGATATTGCCGGCCCACGCGCCAATGGACGGCGATACCGTGTTCGCCGCCGCCACCGGGGCGCGGCCGCTGGAGAGCGATGACGACCTCACCGAAATCGGCCAGGCCGCGACGATTGCCCTCGCCCGGGCGATCGCGCGGGGGGTCTATGAGGCGACCGCGCTGCCCTGCCCGGGGGCGCAGGCGAGCTGGCGCGACCGGTTCGGGGTTACGTCCGCACCGCGACCCCGAGTCGCCCGGCGAGGTCCTGGATGAACTGCCAGGCCACGCGTCCCGACCGGCCGCCGCGGGTGACCGACCATTCGACCGCTTCGGCGTGCAGTTTTTCGGCGCCCAGGCCGAGGCCGAAGGCTTCGGCGTAGCCTTCGATCATGGCGAAGAACGTGTCCTGGTCGCAGTTGTGGAAGCCGATCCACAGGCCGAAGCGGTCGGAGAGCGAGACCTTTTCCTCCACCGCCTCGCCGGGATTGATCGCGGTGGACTTCTCGTTGTCGATCATGTCGCGCGGCATCAGATGGCGACGGTTGGAGGTGGCGTAGAACAGCACGTTCTCCGGCCGCCCCTCGATGCCGCCGTCGAGCACCGATTTGAGCGCCTTGTAATCGGCGTCCTCGCGTTCGAACGACAGATCGTCGCAGAAGATCACGCAGCGACGCGGTTGGGCGCGCAGGATGCGCATCAGCTCGGGCAACGTCACAATGTCTTCACGCGCGATCTCGATCAGCGCCAGACTGCCGGGAGTCTCCGCATTGGCCTGGGCATGCGCCGCCTTGACCAGCGACGACTTGCCCATGCCGCGCGCCCCCCACAGCATCGCGTTGTTCGCCGGCAGGCCGCGCGCGAATTGCAGCGTGTTGGCGAGCACGAGGCTCTTCTGCCGGTCCACGCCGACCAACAGCGAGATATCGACGCGCGAGACCTTGCGCACCGGGGCGAGCTGGGCCGGGGAGGGGTGCCAGACGAAGGCGTCGGCGGCGTGCATGTCGACCGGGATCGGCGCGGGCGGCGCCAAGCGTTCCAGCGCCTGGGCGATGCGTTCGAGCAGATTCGGGTCGATCATGGCGGAATATCCTGGATGCGAGCTTGACCTTCGGAGGGCGGAAACTATGGTCCGCAGCCAGACGACACAACCCTAATCCCCATTCCAAGCCAGGACGACCACATGTTCATCTCCGAAGCCCTCGCCCAGACCGCAGCCGGCGCATCGTCGTCGACCGATATTCTCGCCAGCGTCCAGCAGTTTGCCCCACTGATCCTGATTTTCGGCGTGTTCTATTTCCTGCTGATCCGTCCGCAGCAGCAGAAGCAGAAAGAGTTGAAGGCATCGCTGTCCGCTCTGAAGCGCGGCGACAAGGTCGTCACCGGCGGCGGCATCATCGGCATCATCACCAAGGCGCCGGACGCCGAAAACCGCGAGATCGAAGTCGAGATCGCCGCTGGCGTGAAGGTGCTCGTGATGCGCGAGACCATCACCGGCGTTGTGCAGCCCAAGGCCGCCAACGACAGCAAGCCGACCGACAAGAAGTAATTTCTTCAGGATATCGGCATCAAAAAAGGGGCCTCGCGGCCCCTTTTTCATATCCAGCGTTCCGTAAGGCGGACCAGCAAAGCGCAGTCCGCCGCAGCACGGCGACGCGATCAGCCCAGCTGCGCTTCGGCGTATTCGTAGTTGGCCAGCTTATCCAACCAGTTGGTCACGTAGTCCGGACGACGGTTGCGGAAGTCGAGGTAGTAGGAGTGCTCCCACACGTCGATGCCGAGGAGAACCTTGCCCTCGCCGGTGGCGAGCGGGTTGGAGCCGTTCGGGGTCTTAACGGCCTTCAGCTTGCCGTCCGCACCTTGCACCAGCCAGGCCCAGCCCGAACCAAACTGCGTGGTCGCGGCGGCCTTGAAGGCGTCCTTGAAAGCGGTGACCGAGCCGAAATCTTCCGCGATCTTGGCTTCCAGCTTGCCCGGAATCTTGCCGCCGGTCGGCGACATGTTTTTCCAGAAGACGATGTGGTTCCAATGCTGGCCGGCGTTGTTGAACACCGGGGCGATGTCGGCCTTGCCATTGGCGAAGAGCACGATCTCTTCGAGCGACTTGCCTTGCAGTTCGGGCTTGCTTTCGACGAAGCCGTTCAGCGCGGTCACGTAAGCCTGATGATGCTTGCCGTGATGCAGTTCCAGCGTCTCCTGGCACATGCCGGCGCCGGCGAGGGCCGTGGTGCTGAAGGGAAGGGTGGGAAGTTCAAAGGCCATGGCTTGTTTTCTCCGGGCTGATCATAAACTGCTACTTACCGTAGCTATGGACGCAGGGCCCCAAGGTCAAGCTTGCGATGCACACTTGAGCGTGCGACGCCCCCTGGAACACAGCTTTGGAGCCTATCATTCGTGAGCCCGCTTGCTGCCATGGTGCGCCGGCACGATCCCGATCGCTTCCTCGCCGCGCTGTTCGCGCCGGACGACAAGCGCGAGACGCTGCTGCTGCTCTATGCGTTCAATCACGAACTCGCCCGCGCGCGTGAGGTCGCCAGCCAGCCGATGCTGGCGCTGATCCGGCTGCAATGGTGGCGCGAGGTGGTCGAAGGCACCCATCGGCGCCACGAGGTGGCCGAGCCGCTGGGGGCAGCGCTCGATGCCGGGCTGCTGTCGCGTGAGGATCTGCTGGCGATGATCGCGGCGCGTGAGACCGAAGCGGATGACAGCGTGGCGGATCTGGCGACATGGCTCGATTATCTCGCCGGCACTGCGGGCGGGCTCGCGGTGGCGGCCGGGCGCCTGCTCGGGGCTGATGAAGCCACCTGCGACCGGCTGCGCGATCTCGGCGCCGGATATGGCGTGGCCGGCCAACTCGCCAACGTCAAAGCGCTCGCATACCAGCAGCGCTGCCTGCTGCCGGAGGATGTGCTGGCGGCGCACCAACTGTCGCCCGGCCACGTGATCCAGCACCCCGAGGCGATCGGGCCGGTGCGCGCGGCCTTGGCGGCGGAGGGGCTGCGTTTGCTGCGGGCCGGCGGCGGCTGGATGCCCCGCGGGTCGATCGCCGCCGCCTTGCCATCGGTGCTGGCGCGGCGGGATCTGCGGCGGATGGCCAAGCCTGATCCGGTTCAGCCGATCGGGCGGCGCGGATTGGGCGACAAGCTCGCCGTGGTCCGTGCCGCCCTGATTGGCAGCGTGTGAGGCTTATACCAGGATGCAGTGAGCACGACT
>PLTJ01000447.1 GCA_003164455.1 Acetobacteraceae bacterium | reverse complement strand
ACGCTGATCATCGCCGCCATCGCCATGCCGCTGGGCGGGCTGTACGGCGTGCTGGTCGGCAGTCTGGTCGGGCGCGTGCGCGGCGGCCAGGCGCTGGAACTGGTCAGCATGATCAACTACGCCCTGCCCGGCACGGTCGTCGGCATCGGTTATCTGGTCGCGTTCAACACACCGCCATTCCTGCTGACCGGGACAGCGGCGATCATCATTGCCTGTTACGTGTTCCGCTACAGCCCGTCGGGCATCCGCACCACCATCGCCCTGCTGGCGCAGATCGACCGGAGCATCGAGGAGGCTTCGACCAGCCTCGGCGCCGGTACCGCAACGACGTTCCGCCGCGTGATGTTGCCGCTGATCATGCCGGCCTTCTTCGCCGGGTTGAGCGTCGTGTTCATCCGCTCGATGACGGCGATCAGCGCGACGATTTTCCTGGTCTCGATCCACTGGACACTGATCACCGTGCGCATCCTGGAAAACATGACGGAACTCTCGCTCGGACCGGCGGCGGCATTTTCGATATTCGTGATCGCCGTCGTGCTGGTGGTGACAAAAGGCCTGGAGCTGCTGTTGTGGCAACTCAGCGGACGCTCGGCACAGCTGATGATGGTGGAGCGCGAGTAATGGTCGACGTGCGGCTGGAACATCTGTCTGCCGAATTCACCCATCCCTCGCGCGGCACGATTGTCGCGGTGCGCGAGGTCAATCTCGATGTGCACTCGGGCGAGCTGTTGACGCTGCTCGGACCGTCCGGCTGCGGCAAGACCACGGTGCTACGGATAATCGCCGGCTTTCAGGTTCCAACGACCGGCAGGGTCTTCATCGACAACCAGGATGTCACCGCCGTGCCGGCCAATCGGCGCGACATCGGCTTCGTCTTCCAGAATTACGCCTTGTTCCCGCACCTGACCGTGCAGGAGAACGTCGCCTACGGACTGCATGTTCGCCACCAATCCGCCGCCGACATCGCGCGCAGCGTCGAGAAGGTGCTGCATCTTGTCGATCTGGCCGGGTTCGGGCCGCGATTGCCCGACGAGCTGTCGGGGGGGCAGCAGCAGCGCGTCGCGCTCGCGCGTGCCGTCGTCATCCAGCCGCGCGTGCTGCTGTTCGACGAACCGCTGTCCAATCTCGATGCCAAGCTGCGCGTGCAGATGCGCAGCGAGATCCGGGAATTGCAGCGGGTGCTGGGCATCACCACGGTGTACGTCACCCACGACCAGGAGGAGGCGATGGCGATCTCCGACCGGATCGCCGTGATGGATCGGGGCCGCATCGCCCAATGCGATACGGCCGAGGAACTCTACCGCCGCCCGGCCTCCAGTTTTGTCGCCAGCTTTCTCGGCCGCACGAATCTGCTCGATGCAGCCTATGTCGGGCGGGACGGCGATCGGGTTGTCCTCGACATCGAAGGCCAGCGCCTGTCGGTCAGGGCGTCGGCCGCATTCGAACCGGGCGATGCGGTACGGGCGATGATACGGCCAGAAGCCGTCGGCATCGGGCCTGCCGGCAAGGGGCTGCGGGCGACGGTCGTGACCAGGACCTACCTTGGCGACAAGGTGGAATACGTCGCGCGTTTTGCCTCCCAAAGTCTGCACATTGTCCGGTTCAACCCAGCCGAGAGCGAACACTTCGCGCCCGGGTCCGAGGTGATGATCGACCTGCCGTCGGAAAGCATCCAGCTCCTGCCTGGCGGCTGACCCCGCCAGTCCCGCGGTTCACACCGACCGCGTGATGCCGCCATCGATGCGGATGTTCTGGCCGGTGATGTAGCCGCAGCGGTCCGACGCCAGCAGCGCCACCAACTCCGCCACCTCTTCGACCCGGCCGTAGCGCCGCATCGGCACGCGCTCGCGTATCGCGGGCTGTTCGGGGAAGCTGTCGATGAAGCCGGGCAACACGTTGTTCATGCGAACGTTGTCGGCTGCGTAACGGTCGGCGAACAGCTTGGTGTAGGCGGCCAGCCCCGCGCGGAACACGCCCGAGGTCGGAAAGGCCGGATCGGGCTCGAAGGCCGCAAATGTCGAGATGTTGACGATGGCGCCGGACTTCTGCCGCTGCATGATCGGCGCCACCAGCCGGGTCGGCCGGACGACATTGAGAAAATACACGTCCAGGCCGCGATGCCAGTCCTCGTCGGTGAGTTCGAGCAGCGGCGCGCGCGGTCCGTGACCGGCGCTGTTCACCAACGCGTCGATCCGCCCCCAGCGCCGCATGACCCGGTCCACCAGGCCAGCGAGGTCGTCGTTGGACTGGTTCGACCCGGTCACGCCGATGCCGCCCAACTCGAGCGCCAGCGCCTCGCCCTTGCCGGATGAGGAGAGAATGGCAACGTGAAACCCGTCCTCTGCCAGCTTGCGGGCCGCTCCGGCCCCCATGCCGCTGCCGCCGGCGGTCACCACCGCCACTTTATCCGCCGTCATTGCGCTGCTCCCTGCTGTGCCGGGGCGCGAGCATGCCACAAGCCGCCGGTGTTCGCCCGCGCGAAGTGGGACTACACTCGCACCCCACCATGCCCCTGACCACGCCCCGCCTGATCCTGCGCCCCTGGCGTGAAGCCGACCGCGCCCCGCTGGCCACCATCACCGGCGATCGGCGCACCATGCGTTTCTTCGCCGCCGTGCGCACGCCGGCGCAGTCCGATGCCTGGATGGACCGCACCCAGGCGCATATCGCACGGCACGGCTACGGCGTCTGGGCCGCGGAGCTTCGCGGCACCGGGCTGATCGGCTTCGTCGGTCTCTCCATCATCCCGTCCGACCTGCCGGTGGCGCCGGGAGTCGAGCTGGTCTGGACCCTCGGGGCGGCCTGGTGGGGCAACGGCTACGCGCCGGAGGCCGCCCGCGCCGCCGCCGCCGCCGGTTTTACCCGATTCAACCTTTCTGAACTCGTCGCCTTCACCGCCGCGGTGAACGCCCCGTCACGGCGGGTGATGGAAAAAATCGGCATGCGGCTCGATCCCCTGGCCAGCTTCGACCATCCGCGCGTCGCCGCCGGCCATGTGCTGCGCCGGCACGTCCTCTACCGGCTCGCCGGACCCTGAAGGAACCGGGCCGGTGCGCGTCTCGGTGCTGTTGACCACCTATAATGGGGCGGCCTTCCTGCGCGAGACGATCGACAGCGTGCTGGCCCAGCGGTTTTCCGATTTTGAACTCGTGGTGGTGGACGACGCCTCCACCGACGCCACCCCCGACGTGCTGGCGGCCTGCACCGATCCGCGCCTGCGCGTGCTGCGCAGCCCGCACCGGCTCGGCGTGGCCGAGGCCCGCAATTTCGGTTTTCCCCACTGTCGCGGCGCCTATATCGCGGCCCAGGACCATGACGATCTGAGCCGGCCCGAGCGGCTCGCCGTCCAGGCCGCGTATCTCGACGCCCATCCCGATGTCGTGCTGGTCGGCAGCGAGGTGCTGATCTCCGAGCATGGCCGGCTGCGGCGCACCGACCATCTTCCGGGCAGCACGCCGGCGCTGCTGCGCTGGATGCTGCACCTGGACAACCCGCTCACCTGGTCCTCGGTGATGTTCCGCGCCGACGCCGTACGGCGGCTGGGCCGGTTCATGCGGGCGGAATACGAGCCGGCCGACGATTTCGATCTGCACCATCGCCTGCTGGCGCTCGGCGGCATCGCCCGGCTGGACGAGACGCTGGTGGTCTACCGCTGGCACCAGACGAACACGAGCCACGGCCAGATGGATCGCATGTTCAACCGCGCCGCCGCCGTGCTAACGAATGCCTACCGGCCCTGGCTCGGCGAAGACGCCGCGGCGGCGGCAGCACTGGTGGTGCGCCACCTCGTCGACCGCCAGCCCGCGTCCGATACCGCGACCCTGGCCCGGCTGGGCGGCGTGCTGGAGCGCCTGCTCGCCGGCTTTTGCGCCGCGACGGCGCCCGACCCCGCTACCGCTGCCCAGATCGAGGCATACACCGCCCGGGTCTGGTGGCTGGCCACCCGCGCGGCGATGCGCTCGGGCAGCCCCACGGCGCTGCGGCGCTGGCGCGACGCGGCCGGCCTGCGGACTGGCTTCCGCCCCACCGCTCGCGACATCGCCGGGTCGCTCGCCGTCGGCACGGTGCGCGCGGTGCTGCGGCGGGGACGGAGTGCATCGGCGCCAAAGTAAGGCCAGGGGCTCTGGCGTTCCGGGCTGCGCTTGCTATTTCTTACTTGAATACGACTCGCCCTCGAATGCAGCCCTGACGGCCTCCGCCGTGGTGGCTTTTCGAAGCATCTCGAGTCGTCTCTCTTCTCCGGCCAGCAAGGTCTTGGCGTTGGCCAGCACCGCGTCAGCCCTGTCGGCCGGGAATTTCACGGCGCCATTTTCGTCCATGTGAACGATCTCTCCGGGGGCGACGTCCATACCGCCCACGGAGACCGGCACGTTGACGGCGTGGACGGCCATTTCGCCATGGCCGGCCGTTACGCCGCCGAGCAGCATCTGGAAACGGAGGCGGCGCACCGCGTCGATGTCGCGGGATGGCCCATTCGACAGCAGACCGACGCAGCCCAAGGCGCGCATCGAAGTGGCCATAAGCTCCCCGACCAATCCCGCCCTCGCCATCAGTTCTGCAGGCCACTTCTGCTGGATCACCAGGATCGTCGGCTTCCTGGCGGCATACAGCGCGTCAACAACATCCATGAACGTCAGGCGGCCCGAGAAATTCGGATCGGGCAATCCAAAAACGCATGTGACCGCGTAGCCGACTACTGCCCCCAGTTCCGGATAAACGCAGCGGATGGATGCGTCCGTGTACCAGTGCTCGGTCCAAGGGTTGTAAAGTCCGAGACAGAGCGGATCGCGAGGATACGTGGCCACGACGTTCGTGATCGTTGGCGTGTCGATCTTGCACAATTCAGCAAAGGTCGTGTCGTCGACGGAAGTTGAAGCCATGGCTTGAGTCTCCTCGCGGCGTTTAATCCGACTGGCCGTCGGTTCCCGTGTGATTCCAGTTAACCGCGAACGCTCGACGAAATCAGCGCGGTGAGAACCACACTGGACCGTTGAACTCGTGTCGCCATTTGTCAAACGCAATTTTTACCGGGCTCAGGCGATTCATGGACTCAACGGCGTGAATGGTGGCTGTCGAAGCCACGTTTCCCGTTGCGCTCGAGTTTCGAGCCTGCCCCTCAGAACGCCGTCACGATGGCGCCGTCCTGCACCTGATAAAAATCCGGGTTCCGCTCCGCCACCAGGCTCACCAGTGCGTCGAACATCCGGGCCAGCGGCATCGGCGTGTCGGGATAGCCCACTTCGGTGGCACGCACCGTTACCCACCCGGGCGTGGTGTCCAGCAACAGCACGTACATGCGCTCGTACTGCTCGTCGCGGCCGGCCGGGTCGTCGCGGCCGGTGAACAGCTTCATCCGGGCGTGCGCGTTGAGGAAAGTGGAGCGCCGCCGCGCGCTGCCGTCGCGGTTCTGGGTGGCGTCGCTCTCGGCGCCGACGTCGAGGAAGAAGAACCCGGCCAGCACGGCGTAGGGGAAACGCCGGTGCAGGGTCACCGCCTCCATCAGCATGTCGCCGCGCCGGTTGGTCAGGTTCTTCTGGAAGTTTCCCGTGTGCGGATCGCGGAAGTTGATCGACTTGATGGACAGGCCGAGCAGTAGGCCGGACTCCTCGGTGGCCCAGGTGACATCGACCTTCTTGGCGCCGATACCGCCGGCCATGCGCCGCTCGGCACCGCTGCCCTCCTCGGTGCCGTCGCGCAGTGGCCGTGTGCCGCGCAGCCCGCGCTCGCGCAGTTCCTGGGCGAACACCAGCGCCACCGCCTCCGACACGCGCTCGCTGTAGCGTTTCTTGACGGCCTGGCTGGCGGCGTCCGCCGGCTTCGGGCCGAGCTTCGCCAGCCGGGCGGCCAGCATCTCGTCAACTCCCAACATGGCGCCTCCCACGGGCGCGGCGGCGCTGGCTGAGCAACGCGCGCGCCAGCCGCAGCGCGGTTATTTTTTCCTCGTTCAGGCCAAGCTGTTCGCCCAACAGGACGCGGTCCACCAGCGCCGTCGCGCCGGCGATATCGCCGGCCGCCAACGCCGCCTCCACCGCCGGGCGCACGGCCCTGAGCGCAGGCGCCGCAGCCCGCAGGCTCGCCGGTGCGGGCACCGGCAGAACGTCGGCCTCCCTGGGCTCCAACTTGAGTAGGCCGCCGCCATAGGAGCGCCCGACCATCTCCGCCCCGAGCAGGGAAAAACTGTTGAGGAAGGCAAGCGGCAGCAACTCGCGCCCGAGCCGGCGCAGGCCCGGCCGCAGGCTGACGCCGTAGACCGAGTTCAGCACGTGCACGCGGGCGTCGTTGGCCAGCAGGCGCGGGCGGTCCTGGTTCATGTAGGTCAGCAGCAGGTCGGGCACGCGGCCCACCGGCACATGCCACCAGGGCGAGCGCATGCGGCACTTGTAGGCCGTGTGCACGCGCTGCCCCCGCCCGGCCTCGATGTGGCGGCGCACCGCGGCGGTGCCGTCGTCAGCCGGATTGAACAGGAAGCAGGCGGCGCCGTCGGCGGCCAGCTTCTCCCAGGCCCGGCGATCGAAAGCGAGGCCGTGCAGGTGGCGCGAGCCTGGCGGCGAAATGGGGAGTAAGTCGTCGCCGGCCAGCCCGAGCCGCACCGCCTCCGCACGCCCCAGCGCGAACCAGGCGTTGTTGCCGGTGACCGCGCCCAGCCAGGTCTCGCCCCAGTCGAGCATGGGCGTGAAACCAGGGCCCTCGGCGAGGCGGCGATAAAGAGAAAATGAATCGGCGGCGATCAGCGCCGGGGTCCATTTCTTGCCGTCCTCGGGCCGGTGCTCGGTCCAGGCCGGGGCGTCCTGCGCGGGCAGCGCGTCCGGGCTGCCCGCCTGGAAAAGCTCGAAATACGGCGCCCCGCCCTGCCCTTCCGCCAGCAGCAGCACAACCTCCTCGAGCACGCCGGGAAAAACACGGGTGTCGAACAGCACCAGACGCACCCGGGCGAACCGTTGCAGCAGGAACCGCCTGACCTCAGCGGCATAGTTCACCGTCAGCAACTCGCCGGGCAGCACGATAGCGAGCCGTCCCTCCGGGTGGAGAAACCGGCTGGCATGGATGGTGAACGCGGCCCAGGAGCTGGACAGGCCGGTCAGCCGCACGCCGGCGGCCAACGCCGCGCGCTGGGCGCGGGCGCGCGCCTCGCCGGCAAAGCTCTGATAGCGGACATAAGGCGGGTTGCCGATGACGGCGTCGAATTCCGCCGTCGGCGAACGGTCGAAAAAATCGGCCACCGCGACGCTCGCGCGCAACCCGCGCTCGGCGAGCAGCCGGGCGGCCTGACGGGCGGAGGCGGGGTGGATCTCGACGCCATGCAACTGCTGGGCGAGGCGGTCCGGGGGCGCCCCCAGGGCACACAGACGCTCGCCGGCGGCCAGCAGGAAGGACGCCTCGCCGCAGGACGGCTCGAACACGCGGTCGGTCGGGGCGCGGATAGCCCAAGCCGCCAGATAGGCGGTGATGGCGGCCGGAGTGAAAAAAGCTCCCCGGGCTTTGCGCACACTGGCGGGATCGGTCATGCGGTCCCTCCCTGCGGCCTAACCCGACTCGGGTTCAGGATAGAGGAAGAAAAGCCGCGCGTCACCCGCGCCCCGGTCCTGGTGGCCGCCGGTTCACAGCCGCTCGTAGTGAACGATGGAGCCATCCGCGACAATGAGGGCCAGGCTCACCCAGGTGCCGGTGAGGTCGTACCAGACGTCGGCGTGGAACGTGTCGCTCACATTGTAATGGTTTGCCGTGATCGTGCCGCCGGAGGCGAGCCGGATGGTTTCCGCCCCGCGCGCCTCGACCCTGGGATGCACCAGGAGGCCATCATCCGTGCTGATCATCGGCCCGTCCATCAGGCGCTTGTTCCAGTAGCTGATGTCGAGCGCATTCTCCGGCGCGACGTAGCGCGCGGTCTGGCTGCCCCGCACCACCAGGCCCTCGCTGGTGCGGCGCGCGTTCACCCATCCATGCTCACCATTCTTGTCGGTTTCACCGACCAGGCCGACCAGTGTCTCGCCTTGCCAGGTTTCCACGAGGCGATGCCTGTAGCGAACGATCGGGATGGCGAGGAACGTCACCAGCGCATCGACCGCGACGCGAACCGTCAAGGCGCCACCCCGGCGTTCGAAGGTCAGCGTGTGGCGGCCGATCTCGCTGTCATGACGAACCATGCGGAAGGCGAGCGTGCCGGCCGACGGCACCGGCAAAGCCGCCCCCGCCTGGCGCGCGGCCAAGCCCGCTGCCGCCAACAGAACAGCACGCCGCGTCAGTAATCCAGGCCGCGGAAACCGGCAACCGCCCAGGCACGGCTCCACCGTCACGCTCCGCCGCGCTCGTCCGCCCCCACGCCCAACTGCTTGAGTTTGCGGTGCAGCGCGCTGCGCTCCATGCCGACGAACTGCGCGGTGCGCGAGATGTTGCCGCCGAAGCGCAGCAATTGCGCCTGCAGGTACTGCGTCTCGAACAGGTCGCGCGCCTCGCGCAACGGCAGCGCCATCACGTCCGCATCCGGCCCGGCATTGAACAGCGATGGCGCCGACGAGCCGATCTCCGGCGGCAGCATCTCGGCGCGGATCGCATCGCCCCCCCCGCCCGGCGCCATGATCAGCAGCCAATCGACCAGATTGCGCAACTGCCGCACGTTGCCGGGCCAGTCATAGGCCTGCAGCGCCGTCACCGCGTCGGTGGACAGCTCGCGCGAGGGCATGCTGCCGGTCTCGCTGGACCGGTGCAGGAAGTACCGCGCCAACGCCGGAATGTCCTCGCGCCGCTCCTTCAGCGCCGGCACCCGCAGCG
>PLTJ01000141.1 GCA_003164455.1 Acetobacteraceae bacterium | reverse complement strand
TCCACGCTGCCATACCGATGATCGCGGCCGGGATTCTGCTGGTCCTGGGGGCGCATACGGATTTTGGCCTGTTCAAGATGTTCATCTTCATCCTGGTCGGCTTCGCCATGTATATGACGCTGCCGCTGATCTCCGCCATGGTGACCGACTTTTTCCCGTCGAGAATGGCGATGCCGGCAAGTGCGACGATCGGCAGCTTCGGCAATCTGTTCGGCGGATTTGTCGGACCTCAACTGATCGGTTCACTCAACCAGATCACGGGGAACTTCACCCTGGCCTTCACCATTATCGGCGCGCTCAGCGTGGGTGGCGGACTTGTGATCCTGGCCATCCGTCCGGTTCGCTCCGAGGCCATAGGGGCCGCTGCCTGAACCGACGCGGCGGCTTCCGGTTCGCGGGAGCCGCCGCTCAGTCGCGCAGTGCCGCCAGCACGTGGGCGATCCAGTCGTTCAGCGCGGCGGGATCGATCCAGCGCAGCACCGCCACGATGTCGTGGTCAGGATCGATCCAGGTGACGTTGCCGCCGGCCCCGATGGCGAAATAGCTGCTGGCCGGCGCACTCGGTGTGTAGCCGCGCCCGGTGTTGAGCCACCACAGCAGCCCGTAGGCACCATTGAGCGCGCAGGGCACGCGCGTCTCATCCACCCAGGCGGCCGGCAGCACGCGCCGCCCGCCCCAGACGCCGCGGCGGCTCATCAGCAGCCCGATACGCGCCTGATCCTCGGCATGAATGAAAACGCCGCCGCCCCAGTGCCCACCGCCGGAAACCGACTCCACCGGCGCGCCGTCCACTTCGACCATCGAGGTGCGGTAACCCCGCCACGACCAGGTGGACGAACAACCGATCGGCCGCGCGATCCGCTCATCGAACACCGTCGGCAGCGCCCGGCGGAACCGGCGCAGCAGCGCCAGGCTGAGCCGGTTGACGCGGATATCGTTGTATTCCCAGAAGCTGCCGGGCGGTTGCAGCGTGCGCGCCTCGCCCTTGACGCCGGCCGGGCGGCCGCGGGACTCGGTGGCCAGACTGCGGTTGCGGTCGATCCGGTCGGCCTTGCCGAACAGCGTGCCCTCCCACTCGGAGGTCTGCTGCAGCAGATGGCGCCAGGTGATGGCGCCGTTGTGCGGCCCCTCGAAACCGCCATCGTGCACGTTGGCGCCGACCGGCTCGTCGAGGTCGGCGATCGGCCCGTCCGCCACGGCGAGTCCGGCAAGCAGGCCGAGATAGCTCTTGGCCACGCTGAAGGTCATGTCGACCCGGCGCGTGTCACCCCAGCGCGCGACGATCCGCCCGCCGCGCAGCAACAGTCCGTTCGGCTCGCCGCGCGGCGCGGTGGGGCCGATCACCTCGTTGTCCGGCGGCGGCTCAAAATTGCCCGCCTGCAACTGGGCAAGGATGTCGCGCCGCCACGGGGTCTCGTGCGCCTGGGCAAAGCGGACCGCGTCCGCCAGCGCGTCGGCATCGAAGCCCGCGGCGGATGGCTCGGCGCGCAACCACGGCTCATGGTCGGCAGGCGGAACATAGGCGGACGGGTCGGGCATCGGTCGGCTCCTGTCTGTCATGGCACCACGGGATTCCGCGACATTGTCGATCTCCATACCGTTCCAGACGCGTTGTTCAAGCCTCAATGTCGAGCCCCGGCCCGGTGCGGGGTGAGGGCGTCGACGTCCGACGTCGGCCCAGCCAGCGCAGCGGCTCGCGGCTTCACCGAAGCGGCGAAACGCGATCAGGTAACCGGCGCCAACGAATTGACTTTATTGATTGTTTTTCCCCGCTCCCCGGCGGGTTGATCTAGGTCAACGACAATCCAGCNNCCACGGTAAACGAAATGAGTTCGGTCGTGGAACCGTCCCGTAAGGCGGGTACACCGGAAATGCGAATACGAGGAGGAATGCCATGATGCTCTTTCAAAGAATTGCAGCATCCCTGCTAGCCGTTCTCGCAGCGCTATACGTGCCGGCTGCTGTCGCTGATACGGTTGCTGTCCCGACGGAAAAGACGACGATCGAGATCTGGTGGCACGAGTACGGGCCTTTCACGGCCTACGTCAAGGACATGATCGAGGCCTACAAGAAGGTCCGCCCCAACGTGACGGTCAACCCGACCGTCTTGTCCTCGGCTGATATCAATCAGAAGATCTCCGTGGCCCTTGCGACCGGCACGGGACCGGACATCATGGATAATGATGCCTCCTTCTACGTGCTCTACTACAGCAAGGGGGTGCTGGAGCCGCTGAACCTCGATGTGTTCGGCGTCAAGAGCTATGCCGACATCATCGCCAAATACACGCCTGGCGGGCTCGATGCCGCGACGTTCGACGGCAAGGTCTATGCCCTGCCGTACCAGGGCAATTCAATGAGCCTGTTCATCAACAACAAGGAATTTGCCGCCGCCGGACTGGATCCGAAGAAGGACGCGCCGAAGACCTGGAACGACGTGATCGCGCTCGGACCCAAGCTGAAGATCGTCCAGGGCACCCGAACCGTGCAGAAGGCATTCGACTTCCCCTATCACAGCCAGCGCTGGGAGGTGCAGGACTTCCAGCCGCTGACCGAACAGTTCGGCGGCAAGCTGCTCAGCGACGACGGCAAGACCGCCTATCTGAACAGCCCCGAAGCCGTGAAGGCGTTGATTCTGTGGCGGGACGTGACCAAGGCGGGGGGTGACCCCAGGACCACGATGAACACCCCCAGCAACCCGAACCAGGACTTCGTCGACGGCCGCGTGGCGATGTGGATCACCGGCCCGTGGGCGACCCCACAGGTCCAGCAGTCGCCCATTGGCAATGATTTCACCGTCGTGTCGCTGCCTCAGGTCGATCCGGCCAAGCCGCGGACCATGGTGTACGGCTGGATGTGGGGCGTGAACAACGCGAAGCCCGCGGCGGAGAAAGCGGCCGCGTGGGATTTCGTCAGGTTCATGCTTGCCAAACCCGACGAGTGGCTGGGCAAGGTCGGTTTCGTGCAGCCGGTCAAAGGGGTGGAGCAGAGCGCAGTCGCCAAGAGCTTCCCGTATTTCGACGTCCATATGAAGGATGTCTCGACGGCCTCGTGGTATCTCCGCTCCGAGTTCACCAACGAGATCACCCAGGCGCTCGGGCGCGCCATCGAGCGGGTTGTCTATGACGGCGCCGACCCCAAGG
>PLTJ01000055.1 GCA_003164455.1 Acetobacteraceae bacterium | reverse complement strand
AAAGTTTTACCACTAAGACACTAAGTTCATCGGTAAGAACTTAGTGTCTTAGTGTCTTAGTGGTAAAACTTTCTGAATGCGAAACAGACTCGATCGGCCGAAGGAAGGCGATTGCCTCGCGGCCGGTCACGTGAACCACGGGTACTGTGTCAATTTTTTCGGGCGGACCCCGGGGATTATCTGAGCAGGGCCGGGGATGACCGGATTGGACGTTGAATCGACGCGATAATGGTTGGAGGTTGCCTAAGCACCGGTATTCTGATTGCGCGTCGCGTGCGGCGCGAGCCATCCCATGATCGCGTCAGGCTCGGCGTCCGTCGTTGGCAAATACGGCTTGATATCCAACAGCGGCGTGCCGTCCAGGCAGTCGAGAAACCGCACCAGCAGCACATCCGGCCCTTCAAAGCCGTCGAACCGCACGACGGACAAGCCGATTGGGTTCGGACGCCATGGCGCGCGGGATGCGAACACGCCGCGCGGCGTGGCATCGAACGGCGGCGTGAACGTCAGTCGCGGCGATTTCGCCTGCTCCAGCCAGTAGATAAGGATCAGATGCGACATTCCGTCCAGCCCGTTCAGGCCTTCGACGAACGGCGCGAACACCTGAACGCGGCAGACCGGCGCGGGATCGGGCTGCCGCCCGTTGCGCGGACACTCGGCGATCGTGCGCCAGGGCGTGGCGATCGAACCGATCGGCGTCGCGGTGAAAGCCTGGGTCATGCCGCGAGTTTACCGCGCGCGGGAGTGTTTTGCCATCCCGGGCGTTTCAGAACGGTAGCAGAATATCCATCAACTGCTGACCCCAGCGTGTCGTTTGCAGATCGGTCATCTCGCCGCGGCCGCCGTACTGGATCCGCGCTTCCGCCATCCGGTCGTGCAGCACGGTATTGTCGGAGGCGATGTCCTCTGGACGGATCACGCCGGTGACCTTCAACTCCCGCAATTCGGAGTTCACCACGAACTCCTGCCGCGCCGCCACCACCAGATTGCCGTTCGGCAACACCTGCGTGACGACGCCCGCGAGGCGCAGGGCCACCGCTTCATTGCGCTGAATCTGTCCATTGCCGGTATTGCTGTTGCTGCTGCTGAGCGAAATCAGTTTCGACGGATCGGCGATGGTGGTGCCCAAACGGCTGGTCAGGCCGGCGAAATCGGGAATGCCGGCCTGTTCGCCGCTGACACGTGTCAATGTCGTGACGTTGTTCAACTGCGCCGAATCGGTCATCGAGACCACCACCGTCACCAGATCGCCGACGTTCGCCGCGCGCTGATCCTTGAAGAATGCGCGCGAGCCTTGCCGCCACAGCGCGTTCGCCTCATTGGGCGCCCTTTCCGTCTTCGGCATGGGCATGGTCATCGGCCGATAGTTGGGGTCTTTGGTGGGGTCGGTGGATTTGCTCATTTCGGGGGATCGGCCGACTTCCGACAACCGCTGCAACGTGCCGCAGCCGGTGACCGCGAGCCCACAGGCCATCAGCGCTACCCATCGCGAAGCCATGGTCAACCTCCCAGCGCCAGGTTGCCGCCACGCGCCTGGGATGTGATGGGTGCCGTGCCAGGCACCACGCGCACCACGCCGGGAGCAACGACCTCGGCCTCGAGCACGGCCTGCGAGCTTATGTTGCGCACGCGGATTCGTTCTCCAGACGCACCGGATTCCAGAGCCAGGCCCTGACCGGTCACCGCCAGCCCGCCAACCTGAAGCTGAAGCCGCACCGGATCGCCGCGCGTGACCTGCGTGGGTTCCATCAGTTCCGCGACCGGAATGGGCACGCCCGCCTGCAATTGACGTTTCAGTTGCATGCCGATCACCGCGGCGGGATCGCGCGCGACCTCGGTATGGATCGCGGAGACATGAACCCGTGTCATCCGCACGTCGTCCGGGCCGGCGATCACTCCCGCGGACAGCCGCGTGATGGCGACCGGCAACTCCATGACATCCGCGACTTCGCCGCTGACGCGCAGGGAAATCGGTTGCATCCCGTCGCCGGTTATCGACAGCATGGCGATGAACCGCCCCTGGTCCCGATCGTAATCCAGTTGCGTGACGATCGGCGCGGAAACACCCGCCAGCGGAACGATCGGCGGCGAGAACCCGGGGATCGCCACATCGCAATCGGGTGCCGCGCCCTGCGCGAGCAACGCGACGCGGACGGCGGCCAGCGCGTCCTCACGCTTCAACGGACGGCCTGGCCATTCCAGCATCGCGCGATCGCCGCTGGAGACCGGACGCCAGTCGACGTCGTATTGCCGGGCGATCGCTTTCAATTGGCGTGCCTCGACGACAATGCGGCCGCCCGGTACTGGGCCCGGGCCCAGCAGGCGGTCGGCGTTCACGCCGGCGTCGTCGAACAAATCGCGGAGAAACACCTGAGGCCCCCGCAACGTCGTCGATGTTCGCAGCACCGCGCCATGGGCCGGCGCGATCAGGCAGAAACTCAGAAGCAAATGATACGGTTTCATGCAATCACCGGAGGTTGGTCAGGGTCGACATCATCTCATCGGCGGCAGTGATCACTTTGCTGTTCATCTCATAAGAACGCTGCGCGGTGATCAGGTTGGTGATCTCGGTGACGATGTTGACGTTGGAGCTTTCGATGAATCCCTGCATCACCGTACCGAACCCGGTGACGCCGGGATTGCCCGCGACCGGCGCGCCCGAAGACGCGGTCTGCAACAGCATGTTGCCGCCTTGCGCGGCCAGCCCCGCCTCGTTCGGAAAGATCGCGACCTGCAACTGGCCGATCGTTGTCGGCGCGGTCTGACCCTGGATCGTCACCTGCACCTGGCCGCTGGTGTTCACCGTGATGCTCGTCGCCGCCGTGGGAATTTGCAGCCCCGGTTGCACGATATAGCCGTCGGCCGTGACGATCGTGCCGTCCGCCGCCAGGCCGAACGTACCGTCCCGCGTATAGCCCGTGGTGCCATCCGGCAGCGTGATCTGAAAATATCCGTTGCCCTGAATCGCCATGTCCAGTGTGTTCGACGTCTGACTGAGCGCGCCTTGCTCATTGATCGAGTAAATCGCGGCGGTTTTGACGCCCAGTCCGATCTGGGCGCCGGAGGGGACGAGGCTGCCGGTATCGGAACTGTTCGATCCGACACGGCGCAGATTCTGATACATCAGGTCCTGAAACTCGGCTCTCTGACGTTTATATCCGGTGGTGCTCAGGTTGGCGATATTGTTGGATATCACTTCAACGTTCGTATTCTGGGCTTGCATGCCCGTGCCGGCGATGTCGAGCGACCGCATGTGTCGGATTCCCTCCTGAGTCTTAAAGGCGTGTACTTAACCGTTCGCCGGGAGGGTCTTGTCGATGGTCGACTGGATGCGGTCGTCCTCGGCCTGAATCAATTGGGTGGTGAACTGATATTGTTGCATCTCATCCATCATTCGCGTGACCTCAAGGATCGCCGGAACGTTGGAGCCTTCGACGACACCTTGCATCATGCCGGGTTTCGTCGACTGGGTGGTCGGCGTGTCCGCCCGCATCAGCGTGCTGCCCTCGGCCTGGAGTTTCGCCGGATCCGCCGGGATCACGACGCCGATTTTGCCGAGTGGGCCGTTCTCGCTCGAGATCGAACCATCGCCGGTGATGGTGATTTGCGTGTCGTTCTGTCCGACCTGAATCGGCTTGCCATTCGCATCCAACAAAGCGTTGCCGGCATGGTCGCCGATCGTTCCGTTCGGTAACGGACTGAACCGGCCATCGCGCGTCAGGCGCGGACCGCGATCGGTGGCCACCGTGAAATAGCCGCCATCCCGAACCGCCAGATCGAATGGATTGCCGGTCTGCGACAACGCGCCCGGCTGCGTATCCCGCCACGTGGCGCGATCCTGCGTGTAAGCGATCTTCGGCTCCCCCGGCAAAGCGGCGCCGCTTTGTTGTGGACTGAGCCAGGTGGAGAACTGCACCCGCGACGTCTGAAACCCGGGCGTATTGATATTCGCCAGATTCATCGCCGTGACTTCGATCGACCTCTCCTGGGCCACGAGACGAGACGCGGCGACGAGACTGGCGATATTCATGGTTGAAGACCCGCTGATGACATGAACCGGTATCAGCAAGCCTCGTGCCAGGGACGCGATGAGGCGTCAGCCACGGGTTCGGGCGCGCGAACGGGGGAATCCGCCCATGAACCACGCGGCAGAAACCGCCTATCGGCGGTTCGTGCCGGGCTTAGCGGTTCATTAAACTTTCCCCGGTAGCGTTCGCCGCATGAGCGTCAAACCCACGAGTAAAAAACCGGATCCGGCCGAGGAGTCCGACGCCGTTCCGGCCGAGGGGACACCGGAAAAAAAAGCGGGCGGCAAAAAGAAACTCGTCATCCTGATCGCGGTGCCCGTCCTGTTGATCGGCATAGGGGCCGGACTGTGGTTCAGCGGGATCGCGCCCAAACTGTTGGGAATGAAACATGATGAAGCCGCGGCGCGAGAGGCGGCGAAGAGCGATGTGCCGGTCTTCGTCGATCTGCCGGACATGATCGCCAACCTGGCCGGACCGCCCGGCAAACCGTACTACATCAAGCTGCAGGCACGGCTGGAAATTTCGAAACAAGAAGACGCGGACAAGGTCAAACAGGCCATGCCGCGGCTGCAGGACATGTTCCAGACCTATTTGCGGGAGATGCGGCCCGAGGAACTGCGCGGTTCGGCGGGCACCTACCGATTGCGCGAAGAACTGCTGGGACGGGCCAACGTCGCTCTGGCTCCGGTGCGCGTGACCGACGTTCTGTTCACGCAATTGCTGATCCAATGAGCGGCACCGGCGAAGACACGGCCGGGGGCGAAGGCCAGTCGGATGAGGATCTGGCCGCCGCGTGGGGCGCCGAAACCGACGACGGCGGTGCCGAAACCGGCCAATCCGCGCGCGTGCTCAACCAGGCGGAAATCGACAGCCTGCTGGGTTTCGATTCCGGACACGCGGACGACGAAGCCCGCACGGGCATGCAGAAGATCATCAGCTCCGGCCTCGTTTCATACGAGCGTCTGCCGATGCTGGAGATCGTGTTCGATCGCCTGGTGCGCATCATGTCGACCAGTCTGCGCAACTTCACCTCGGACAACGTCGAGGTCGGCATCGACAACATGGTGAGCCTGCGGTTCGGCGATTACCTGAACGCGGTGCAGTTGCCGGCGATGCTGGCGGTGTTCAAGGCCGACGAGTGGGATAATTACGGCCTGATGGTCGTCGATTCGGCGATGATTTATTCCATCGTCGACGTGCTGTTGGGCGGCCGCCGCGGCACCGCGGCGATGCGCATCGAAGGCCGGCCGTATACGACCATCGAGCGCACACTGGTGGAGCGGTTGATCGTCGTCGTGCTCGCCGATTTGTCGGCCAGCTTCGATCCGCTTTGCCCGGTCACGTTCCGGTTCGAGCGGTTGGAGGTCAATCCGCGCTTCGCCACGATCAGCCGGCTGTCGAATGCCGCGGTGCTGGCGCGGCTGCGCATCGACATGGAGGATCGCGGCGGCAAGCTGGAACTGCTGCTGCCGTACGCGACGCTGGAACCGGTCCGGGAACTGCTGCTGCAACAGTTCATGGGCGAGAAATTCGGCCGTGACTCGATCTGGGAAACCCATCTCGCCGAGGAGCTCTGGAGTACCGAGGTCGACCTGGCGGTGGTGCTCGACGAGCAGACCGTGCGGCTGTCCGAGGTCATGGCGCTCACGCCGGGCAGCCGCATCGTCCTTAACTGCGGCCCAGGCGCCTCGGTGCAGTTGCGCTGCGGTGCCACACCGCTGTTCGAGGGCAAGGTGGGACGGCGCAAGAACCGGGTTGCCGTGCGCATCGATCGCGAGGTTCCACGCGCAGCGCCGGCGGAACGGTAAGCAATATGCCCCCGTACATAAGCCAAAACCGGCGACAGGATCCCGACGATGGAATGGCTGCTGGAAACCGCGCTGCTCGTACTGCTGGCTGCCACGCTGTTCCATGCGATGCGGTTGGAACGGGCGCTCGGCGTGCTGAAGCGCGACCGCGCCGCGCTGGAGGACCTGGTGGATGGCTTCAACAGCAGCACCCGTGCCGCCGAGCAGGGTATCGAGCGGCTGCGCTCTGCGGCCGAAGGGGCCGGGCGGCAGGTCCAGCGCCAAGTGGAGACGGCCTCGGGGTTGAAGGACGACCTGCTGTTTCTGACCGAACGGGGCGAGCGCCTGGCCGACCGGTTGGATCTGATGGTGCGCGCTGCCCGCCCGATGGCGCAGGCCGCGACGCCGCCTTCGGCGTCCGCCGAATCCCCCGAGCCGACGCTGCGCGCGGTCGAACGTCCGCCCCCCGACGAAACCGATCCTCCCGCGGCGTCACTTTCGGCCTCCGCCGCGGAACCGTCTTCGGTGTTTACCACGCGGGGGTCCGGAGGCGCTGGTCTGCGCAGTCAGGCCGAGCGCGACCTGCTGCGGGCGTTACGCATGGCACGCTGACATGAGAATAGCCCTTCCTGTCCCTCGGCTGTTGCCGCTGACCATGGCGGCCATGGTGTCGCTGCTGGTGTTGAAGTCGGTCGCGTTGGTGCGCGCCGCGATGCCCGACGCGGTAGCGCAGGCCACCACCGCGTCGACGCCGCCGCCGACAGCCAGCGCGGTCCCTGCATCCCGGTCTGACACGGCACGCCCCGACGCAACCAAGCCCGATCCCGCGCGTGCCGAACCGGCATGCCCCCTCGAAGCAGCCGGGTCGGCCGCGCCGCCGATTTCGGACAGTGAGCGCGCGCTGCTGCTCGACCTGCGCGGCCGTCGCGCCGAGCTGGACGCGCAGGCCGCCGCGTTGGCGGTGCGGGAGGCGACGCTCGGCGCCGCCGAGAAGCGGCTGGCCGGCCGGCTCGACGAGCTCAACGCCTTGCAAAAGCGCCTGGAGGCGCTGGAGGCCGAGCGTCAGGCGCATGACGAGGCCAACTGGCGCGGCCTGGTGAAGCTGTACGAGACCATGAAGCCGCGCGACGCTGCGGCGATCTTCAACGACCTCGACCTGCCGGTCCTGCTGCCCGTGCTTGACCGGATGAAGGAAGCCAAGGCGGCCCCGGTGCTGGCCGCCATGCAGCCGGAGCGCGCCCGTCAGGTCACCGCCGAGCTTGCCCAGATGCGCACCCGCGCCGTCACGCCCGCTGGGCCGGCGGCCCCCCAGGAGAAGTGATGACCATGGACAAGTCGATGAACGTGCTGATCGTCGACGACTACAAGACGATGTTGCGGATCATCCGCAATCTGCTGAAGCAGATCGACATCAACAACGTCGAGGAGGCGACTGACGGAGCCGAGGCGCTGGCCAAGCTGCGCGCCGGCAGCTTTGGGCTGGTGATCAGCGACTGGAACATGCTGCCCATGACCGGCCTGCAACTGTTGCAGGAGGTGCGGGCCGACGCCCGTCTCAAGGCGACGCCGTTCATCATGATCACCGCCGAGAGCAAGGCCGAGAACGTGGTCGCTGCCAAGCAGGCCGGGGTCTCCAACTACATCGTCAAGCCGTTCAACGCCGAGACGCTGCGTGAGAAGATCACCAAGGTGCTCGGACATGCCTGACTCGACACAGTCGGAGGGCGCGACCCTGGTTGCCCGCCTCGATCGTATCCGTGTCCGCCACCCCGATCCGGCGCCCGAGGCGATTGCCGAGGTGGTGCGGGCGGTGCTGGCGACCATGGAGGGCGACCTCACCGCGACCGAGACGGCGCTGCTCGGCGAGGTAGCCGAACTCGGCCGCACCATCGCCGCTGCCAAGGCCGAAATCGCCGCGCTGCGCGTGAATGACATCAACGTCAACCACATCCCCTCGGCGACCGACGAGCTTGACGCCATCGTGGCGCACACCGCCAAGGCGACCGAGTCGATCCTGGAGACGTGCGAGACGTTGGACCGGGTTGCCGGGGAGCTGTCGGGCGAGACGCAGGGCGACCTGTCGGCACAGCTACAGGACGCCACCACGCGCATTTACGAAGCATGCAGCTTCCAGGACATCACCGGCCAGCGCATTACCAAGGTGGTGGCGACGCTGAAGACGATCGAGGTCAAGGTGGCGCACATCATCGCGGCCTTCAGTGATCGTCGCCGCGGAGGCGAGCCGGACTCGCTTCCCGAGGCGCCGCCGGCCGAGGAAATACTGCACGGGCCGCAGCTTCCAGCCAATGCGATGGACCAGAGCGACATCGACAAGCTGCTGGCGAGTTTCGACTGATGCGTCTTGCGGCGGTCCTCCTGGCGTTGACCCTGGCATCGCCGGTGGCGGGGCGTGCCGGACCGCCAGTTCCGCCGGCGGCCGCCGCCGCTGCGGTGCCATCCGCGTCCATCCGTACCGGTGACCATCCGGGCTTCGGCCGGGTGGTATTCGACCTTCCGGCCGGCACCAGATGGACTCTGGACCGGGTCGGCGAACGGCTGACCGTGCGGTTTTCCGGCGCCGATCCGGTGGCCGGAGCGCGGCCGCCGCGCAATGTGCGCGCGCTGACCGCCGCTTCAGGTACCGCCGAATTGTCGCTTGTGCCGGGCACCCATGTGCGATCGACCCACCTGGGCAATCGGTTGGTGCTGGACTTGCTCGATCCGGTCGCTGTGGCGTCCGCCGTCGCCCCGGCGGCAAAGCCGTCGGCCGCGGCCGCACCGGTACCTGGCTTACCCGTGGCTGCGCCCGTCGTTAGCCCGCCGGCCGTGCGCCCCGGAGCCCCCCCGGATGTGTCGGCCGGCACGCCGCCACCGGTTACCGCTGCGCCCGATCGGCTGGCATCGGCCGCCGCTCCAGCCCCTGTGCTTCCGATCAGCCCCAGTGCCCCCGAGCCCGCGCCGGTCGGCCCGGTCTCCCTGGCGGCTGCTCCTGTTAGCACCGGCGAGGCGGTGGTGCTGCCGTTTGCCGCCAGCACCGGTGCCGCTGCCTTCCGCCGCGGCGATGAAGCGATGCTGGTGTTCGATGAGCGCCGCCCGGTTGACACCGGGGCATTGCAAAACAATCCGGTCTTCAGTACCGCCGAGATCCGCCTGTTCCCAGCGGCCACGGTGCTGCGCTTCCGCCTGCCCGCCGACCGCGCGTTGCGTCTGTCGCACGGCGAAGCAGGCTGGACCGTCGCTGTCGACGATCAGCCCATGCTACGCCCGATCCGTCCCGACCTGGACACCACCGAGGCCGATGTCGGCCCGCAGTTGCGCCTGTCCGCCGCGCAGCCCGGGCACAGCGCCGTCGTGTCGGACCCGTTGACCGGTGGCACCCTGCTGGTCGGCACCCAGCGCGAGCCCGGCCAGGGCATCGTGGTGTCGCGCAGCACCCCTGAGTTCAGTCTGCTGCCGACCTGGCAGGGGGTGGCGGTGGCTGCCGTATCCGACGAACTGATCCTGAGCGAAACGGCGGACGGTTTCATGCTTCGTTCGGCGTTGCCGCGGGGCGGCTTGGCGCTGGCACCGGTGGGGACCGATCTTGGTGTCCTCGACGATGCCGCGCGGCTGACCCGCCGCTTCGACTTTCCCGGCCTGCCCGTACCGGCATTGCTGCGCCGCCTGCAGGCGGCGGTGGCGGGCGCCGGGGCGGTGCCGACGGGCAGGCGCACGGTGCCCCGCATTGCCGCCGTGCAGGCCATGCTGGCGTTGGGCCTCGGGGCCGAGGCCCAGGCCGTGCTGTCGCTCGCCGCCGCCAGTGACCCGCGCGCCGCTGCCGACCCCGACGTGGTCGGCCTGTCCGCCATCGCCGCCCTGCTCGCCGGCCGCCTTGACGACAGCGCCGGGCTGGACGATCCACGCCTGACCGGCACCGACGACGTGGCGCTGTGGCGCGGACTGCGCGCCGCCATGCTCCGCGAGGGTGCCCCCGATGCCGCCGCCATACTTGCCAGCGAAATTCGTCTGCTGCTCGCCTATCCGGCCCCGTTGCGATCCCGCCTGCTGCCACTGGCCGCGGAGACCATGGCGATGGGCGGCGAGGCCGAGGCAGCGCAACGCCTGGTGGAGGCGCGGCCAGACGATGCCGGGCTGGACTTTGCCCGCGCCGTGCTGACCGAGCAGCGGGATAGCCACGCGGCATTGACGATCCTGGACCAGCTGGCGCTGTCGCCCGACCGTCTCCTGCGGGCCCGCGCTGCGCCGCGCGCCGTCGAGTTGCGCCTCGCCGCCGGTGATCTCACGCCCGCCGGCGCGGCCGATGCGATGGAAAAGCTGTTGTATGCCTGGCGTGGCGATGCCCGTGAGGCGGCGTTGCGGTTGCGTGCCGCCGAACTGCGCGCCCAGGCCGGCACGCCACGCGCTGCGCTTGCCATGCTGCGGGAGTTGCTCGATGCGCTGCCCGAGGCCCGCGACGCGCTGCGTGCCCGCATGGGACAGATTTTCACCGCGGCCCTCGAAGCCGACGCCAAGGCGCCGATGCCGCCACTGGAGCTGGTGGCGATGGTCGAGGAGAATCCCGACCTGATCACCGAGGGCGACCCCGGGCTGGCGTTGGCGAGGCGCTTGGCCGACCGCCTGGCCGCTCTCGACCTGCCGCGCCGGGCCGCTCCGGTGCTGGAAAAGTTGGTCGCCGCCGCCGCCCCCGGCGTGGTGCGTGCCGAACTTGGCACGCGTCTCGCCGCCACCCGGCTGCTGCTCGACGACCCCACCGGCGCGCTGTCGGTCCTCGGCGCCACCGCGGTCGATGCGCTGCCGCCGCCGGTACTGGAGGAACGCGTTCTGGTCTGGGCGCGCGCCACCGCCGCCCAGGGCGACGCAGTCCGCGCCGCCGCCGCGCTGGAGACGCTGGACAGTCCGCCCGCCCTGGCGCTCCGCGTTCAGTTGCTGGAGCAGGCGAACGACTGGACCGGCGCGGCCGCGGCACAGCGCCGCTACGCCGACGATACCGTGCCCGCCCAGGGCCTGTTGACCGAGACGCAGACGGCCACGCTGCTGCATTTGGCTGCCGACGCCGCGCAGGCCGACGATAAGATGCTGCTGGCGGGATTACGGGACCGCGACCTCGCTCGTCTGCCGCAGGGACACACCGCCGACATGCTCCGCCTGCTGACCGAAATACCGGTGCGGCAACCCGAGGACCTGCCGCGGGCTCGCCGTGAGGAGGCGCTGGCCGGTGGCCTGCTGGGTGTCGCCAGTCGCTGATCGCCTGGGACGCCGGCATGCAGAAATCGGGGCACCGCGGACCCCTTAGGGCTTGCGATACCCCCCCCTTTCCCCCATGTTCCGCCGCCTTGGCCCCCGGGGGCGCGCGCACGCTGCCCGCGCCCACCAGGCCGTCTGCTGGTTATGGAGGGATGCGCGATGAACGCACTCACGCAACTGGGGATGGTCTCGGATTTCCCGAGCGAGAACCAGACGACTACTATCCGTTCGGCGGCCGCCGAGAACGATCGCAAGGACTACTTCGTTGAGCGTGACGGCATGCGTTACGCCGGCACACACCTGCTCGCCGATTTGTGGGGCGCCAGCCAACTGGACGACCCGGACCATATCGACGCCGCCCTGCGTGAGGCGGCGTTGGCGGCTGGCGCCACCATTCTGCACAGCCACTTTCACCATTTTTCGCCAAACGGTGGTGTCTCCGGCGTGGTGATCCTGGCGGAGAGCCACATCTCCATCCACACTTGGCCGGAGCGCAGCTTCGCCGCCGTGGATATTTTCATGTGCGGAGCCTGCGACCCGTATTTGTCCATCCCGGTGTTGCAGAACGCTTTCTCCCCGGCGAACATCCAGATCAACGAGCAGCGCCGCGGGCGCATGGCCTGATCCCAGTTTGCCATCGCCGATTCGCGGGCGGGGGCCGGTCGACCCCCGCCCGTTTTGCGTGAGGAGACCGACGATGGCGACCGATTCGTGGGTGAACGAGACATTATACGTTGCCTGGGGTCAGCGCTTCCGGGTGAAGCGCGAGCTGGCGCGCGTGCGGAGCGACTTCCAGGACATCATGATCTTCGAGAGCGAGACCCATGGTCGGGTCATGCTGCTCGACGGCGTGGTGCAGATCACCGAGAGCGACGAGTTCGTCTATCAGGAAATGCTCACCCACGTGCCACTGCTGGCGCATGGCGCGGCGGCCCGCGTTCTCATCATCGGCGCCGGCGACGGCGGGGTGCTGAGGCATGTGTTGCAGCATCGCACCGTGGCGCGCGCAGTGATGGTGGAGATCGACGGCGAGGTGATCCGTCTGGCCAGGCAGTTCCTGCCCGGCATTGGCGGCGCGGCCTGGAGCGATCCACGCGCCGAGGTGATCGTGGGCGACGGCATCGATTATGTGAAGCGTGCGCCGGACGCTGCGTTCGACGTCATCATCGTCGATTCCACCGATCCGATCGGCGTCGGCGAGGTGCTGTTCAGCGACGATTTCTACGCCAACGCGGCCCGCGTCCTGGCGCCGGGTGGGCTGATCGTGAACCAGTGCGGCGTGCCCTTCATGCAGGCCGACGAACTGCGCGACACCAGCGCGCGGCGGGCGAAATTCTTTCCGTATGTGGGCGCTTACGTCGCCGCGGTGCCAACCTATGTCGGCGGCTTCATGGCGCTCGGTTTCGCGGCGAAAGCGCCGGGGCTGGACGCGGTGCCGATAGCCACCATCCGCGCCCGCGCCGAGGCCGCCGGCATTATCGGTCTCACCCAGTACTGGACGCCGGAACTGCACTGGTCGGCGTTCCAGCTTCCGCCCTACATCGCCCACCGTCTGCCGCGGCAGGGCTGAGGCGACGAAACGGTCGGCGATGTAGCACGGAAGCTGGCCGACGATATGCTTGGCGAGCGCTGACCGGGCAAACTTGCCGTTGCGGTGCGCTGTCGGTTTCGGCTAGAGAGACCCCGGGCCACGCCCCCCCACCGGGGCGCTTCTCTTCTGTAAGGGAGAGCGATCATGGCGATCGCCGCTGCAAAGCCGGGTGTGCGTCCGGCAGACCCCCATTTTTCCTCTGGTCCGTGCGCGAAACGACCCGGCTGGTCGGTCGCCGCGTTGGCAGGTGCTCTGCTCGGACGCAGCCACCGCGCCAAGTATCCCAAGGCGCGCCTCGCCGAGGTGATCGAGCGCTCGCGGCGCATCCTTGGCCTGCCCGCCGACTGGCGCCTCGGCATCGTGCCGGCTTCCGACACCGGTGCGGTCGAGCTGGCGCTGTGGTCGCTGCTCGGTGCCCGGCCGGTCGACGTGCTGGCCTTCGAGAGCTTTTCCGCGACCTGGGCCACCGATATCGTCAAGCAGCTCAAGCTCGCCGACGCGCGGATACTGAAGGCGCCTTATGGCCGCTTGCCCGATCTCGCCCAGGTTGATTTCTCCCATGACGTTGTGCTGGCCTGGAATGGCACCACCGCCGGCGTGCGTTTTCCCNNGTCGTCACCTGGTCCTGGCAGAAAGCGCTGGGCGGCGAGGCGGCGCATGGCATGCTGGCGCTGTCGCCGCGCGCGGTGGAACGCCTGCTGACCTACCAACCGGCGTGGCCGGTGCCGAAGATCTTCCGCCTCACCAGTGGGGGGAAACTGAACGAAGGCGTGTTCAGGGGCGAAACCATCAACACGCCCAGCCTGCTCTGCGCCGAGGATGCGCTGGACGGGTTGCGTTGGGCCGAGTCGATCGGTGGCCTGCCCGCCCTGATGGCCCGCAGCGAAGCCAGTTTCGCCGCTGTTGCAGCCTGGGTCGCGCAGTCCGACTGGGCCGACTTCCTGGCCGAGGAACCGGCCACCCGCTCCTGCACCTCGATCTGCCTGAAGATCATCGCCCCCTGGTTCACCGCGCTCGATGCGGCTGGCCAGGTCGCGGCGATAAAGCAGTTCGCCGCGTTGCTGGAAAACGAAGGCGTGGCCTACGACATCGCCGGCCATCGCGACGCGCCGCCGGGCCTGCGCATCTGGGCCGGCGCCACGGTGGACCCGGATAACGTCCGTGCGTTGCTGCCCTGGCTCGACTGGGCTTTTGTTCACATCGGCGCCGAATACGCGTCCCAGGCGGTGGAGTGAGCCCGATGCCGAAGGTTCTCATTTCGGACAAGCTCTCCCCAGCCGCCGCCGAGATCTTCCGCGCCCGCGGCATCGAGGTCGACGTCAAACCGGGCCTGTCGCCCGCCGAGCTGCGCGCCATCATTGGCGAATACGACGGGCTGGCCATCCGTTCCGCGACCAAAGTGACGAAAGAGCTGCTGGACGTTGCCACGCGTTTGAAAGTGGTCGGACGGGCCGGCATCGGCGTTGACAATGTGGACGTGAAGTCGGCGACCACGCGCGGCGTGGTGGTGATGAACACGCCGAACGGCAACGCGATCACCACCGCCGAGCATGCCATCGCCCTGATGTTCGCCTTGGCGCGGCAGATCCCCGAAGCCTCCGCCTCCACCCGGGCCGGCAAGTGGGAGAAGAACCGCTTCATGGGTGTGGAGTTGTTCGCCAAGACGCTCGGCCTGATCGGCTGCGGCAATATCGGCTCGATCGTCGCCGACCGCGCCCTCGGGCTGAAGATGCATGTCCTGGCCTGTGACCCATACCTTACGGATAAACGTGCGCTCGATCTCGGCGTGCAGAAGGTCGCGTTGGACGAATTGTTGGCGCGTGCGGACATCATCACGCTGCACGCACCGCTGACCGAGGTCACCCGCAACATTCTCTCGCGTGAGACGATCGCGCGCACCAGGAAGGGTGTGCGTATCGTCAACTGCGCCCGCGGCGGGCTGGTGGATGAGGCGGCGTTGGCCGAGGCGTTGAAATCGGGCCACGTCGCCGGAGCGGCGTTCGATGTGTTCGAGACCGAGCCCGCCACCGCAAGCCCGCTGTTCGCACTGGAGAACGTCGTTTGCACGCCGCACCTCGGCGCCTCCACCGCCGAGGCGCAGGAGAACGTGGCGCTGCAAGTGGCCGAGCAGATCAGCGATTTCCTGCTTACCGGCGCGGTGACCAATGCCATCAACATGCCTTCGGTCTCGGCCGAGGATGCGCCGCGGTTGAAGCCCTACATGGAGCTGTGTCGCCTGCTCGGCTCCTTCGCCGGCCAGCTCACGATGGCGCAGAACGGTCAGCTCAAGGCGGTGGCGATCGAATACGAAGGGGCCGTGGCGCAGCTCAATCACCGCCCGCTGACGGCGGCGGCACTCGCCGGGCTGTTGGAGCCGATGATGGCGGGGACGAACATGGTCAACGCCCCAGTGCTGGCGCGCGAACGCGGCATCGAGGTGGCCGAGACCGTGCACGACCGGCCGAGCGAGTACCAGACCCTGGTGCGCATTTCGGTGACCACCGACAAACAGGTGCGCACGCTGGCCGGCACGCTGTTCGCGGGCAGCAAACCGCGGCTGGTCGATCTCAAGGGCATCCACGTCGAGGCCGACTTTGGCCGCCACATGCTGTATGTGACGAACCAGGACAAGCCCGGCTTCATCGGCCGCTTCGGCGCGACCTTGGCCGGGGCGGGGATCAACATCGCCACGTTTCACCTTGGCCGCGCCGAGGCGGGTGGCGATGCCATCTGCCTGGTGAGCGTTGACGAGCGCGTGCCCGAGGATGTGTTGGCGATGGTGCGCACGCTGCCGCTGGTGGTGCAGGCGACAGCGCTCACTTTCTGAGTAAACAAGGGCAGCCAAAGGGTCCCGCGGCGCGAGCCGCGGGACCTCTTTTGCCCCGGCGGTCTGCTATCGCCCGGTCAGGATGCGCTCGACCAACTGGCGCACGGTGGGGATAAAGCCGTTGCCGTAAAACGGATCGGAAGCGAATCGGTAGGCGTTGTGGCCGCTGAACACCAGCTGGTTCTCGACCACCTCTTCTTTGTCGCCCTCATGGGCGATCGCCTGCAGCGTCTTTTGGATGCAAAAGCTGCGCGGGTCGGCCTTCTTGCCGGTGGTGTACTCGGGCCCATGCTGCGACCAGTTGGAGAAGCGGCACTGGCTCAGGCAGCCCATGCAGGACACCTGGTCGACGACGATCTCGCGCGCCTTCTCGGGAGTGACGAAGATCAGCGTCGAGTCCGGCGAGCGCATGGCTTCGGTGTAGCCGGCCGCCTCCCAGCCATGCACCTTCTCCAGGTCGACGGTCGTCAGATAGGTCACGCGCTTGCGCGGGCCGACGCCATACTCGGCCACGTGCTCGCCAACCGGCTCGGTCGAATAGACCACCTGCCGCTCGTTGCGCTCGCGCAGCTCGTGGATGAAGCTGTTGTTCACCGCCGAGGAATAGAAGCCGGTCGGGCTGAAGTGGTTGAGAAAAACATCCCCTTTCTTCAGCGTCAGCAGCCGCTGTTTCCAGGCATCGCCGATCGGGCTCTCCCGGGTCAGCAGCGCGCGGGTACCGAACTGGAAGGCGATCGGCCCCAGATCGGGGTTGTCGATCCAATCCTCCCACTCCTCCAGCCACCAGACACCACCAGCCACGATGATCGGCGTGTCACCCAGGCCGAACTCGCGCATCAACTTGCGTAGTGCGAGTACACGGGGGAACGGGTCCTCGGGCTTCTCCGGGTCCTCGCTGTTGGACAGCCCGTTATGGCCGCCG
>PLTJ01000420.1 GCA_003164455.1 Acetobacteraceae bacterium | reverse complement strand
AGGCGCCGCGGCAGTTCGACAGGATCGCGCGGTGCGGCAGCATCACCCCCCTGGGCAGGCCGCCGGTGCCGGAGGTGTAGATCAGGCAGGCCAGCGCATCGGGAGAGATCAGGGCGGCGGCGGCGGCGACGTCGCCGGGGTCGCTGTTATCGGCGATGAGCGCCGACCAGGAGGCAACGGCCAACCCGGGATGGGAGAACGGTTCCATGGTGACGAGCAGGNNCGAGCAGGTCGAGCGGGCCGGCCAGCGCCACCCGGCCGGCGAGGGCGGCGGTGGACACCACCGCCACGCGGGCGCCGGAGTCGCGCAGGATATGGGCGTGGTCGGCCACCGTATTGGTGGTGTAGGCCGGCACCGGGACGGCGCGGATCGCCATCAGCGCGGTCTCGACGATGGGGTATTCGGGGCGGTTCTCCGAGACGATCATCACCCGCTCGCCCGGCGCCACGCCGGCGGCGCGCAGGGCCCGCGCCACGCTGGCGGTCTGGCGGGCGAAGGCGCCCCAGGTCAGGCCGCGCCAGTGCTCGTCGCGCCAGACGCGCAGCATCGGCCGATCCGGCCACTGGCGCGCCCGGTCGAACATCATCGCCGGCAGATTCGGCCACTCCGGCAGATCAGGTATCCGCTGCTTGCTGTCCAATCCGATATCCCCGCTCGCAACCACAGCGGTCACGCGCCTCGCCTATGCCGCCGACGGCCCTTTGACGTCGCCCCCGCATAACTTATGTCTGCACGCGCCACCAGATGGACAGGACGAAAGATCCGCATGCCCGACGCAACAACCGAAGGCGACGCGCTGCCGAGCTGGGACCTGCGCGACCTCTACCCGGCGCCCGACAGTCCGGCGATCGCCCGCGACCTGGACCGCGCCGAGGCCGACGCCCGCGCGTTCGCGGCCGCCCACGCCGGGCGCCTGGGCACGCACTCCGGCGCCGCCCTGGCCGAGGCCATCGCCGACTACGAGCGCATCGAAGAGGTGCTGGAGCGGGCGATGTCATACGCCCAGTTGCTGTTCAGCGGCGATTCGAACGACCCGGCGATCGGGCGCTTCTATCAGTCGATGAGCGAGCGGGTCACCACCATCGCGACCCATGTGCTGTTCTTCAGCCTGGAGCTGAACCGCCTGGAGGAGGCGGCGCTGGAACGCAAGCTGGCGGACCCGGCCCTGGCGCGCTGGCGGCCGTGGCTGCGCGACCTCCGGGTGTTTCGCCCGCACCAGCTCTCCGACGAGGTGGAGAAGCTGCTGCACGAGAAGGAAGTGACGGGCGCGGCCGCCTGGTCGCGGCTGTTCGACGAAACCATCGCCGCCATGCGCATTACCGTGCGCGACGCGGAACTGACGGTCAGCGGGGCGCTCAACCTGCTGTCCGACCAGGACCGCGCGGTGCGCGAGGCGGCGGGGCACGCCATCGGGGCGGCGTTCGGGCGCAACCTCCGGCTGTTCTCGCTGATCACCAATACCCTGACCAAGGACAAGGAGATCGTCGACACCTGGCGGCGCTACCCGCGCCCCGGCAGCTACCGCAACCGCGCCAACATGGTCGAGGACGAGGTGGTGGACGCGCTGGTGGCCGCGGTGACCGACGCCTATCCGCGCCTGGCGCACCGCTACTACACGCTGAAGGCGAAGTGGCTGGGGCTGCCCGGGTTGCAGCACTGGGACCGCAACGCGCCGCTGCCCGGCGATGACGACCGCGCCGTGTCCTGGCCGCAGGCGCGCGACATCGTGCTGGGCGCCTACGCCGCTTTTTCGCCCGAACTCGCCGATATCGGCAGGCGCTTTTTCGAGCGGCCCTGGATCGATGCGACGCTGCACCCGGGCAAGGCGGGGGGCGCGTTTGCCCATCCCACCGTGCCGTCGGTGCATCCCTATCTGCTGCTGAACTACCACGGCCGCACGCGCGACGTGATGACGCTGGCGCATGAGTTGGGTCATGGCGTGCACCAGGTGCTGGCGGGCCGGCAGGGCTGCCTGATGGCCGGCACCCCGCTGACGCTGGCGGAGACGGCCAGCGTGTTCGGCGAGATGCTGACGTTCCGGGCCTTGCTGGCGGCCGAGACCGATCCCGCGCGGCGGCGGATCATGCTGGCCTGCAAGGTCGAGGACATGCTGAACACGGTGGTGCGGCAGATCGCCTTCTATCGTTTCGAGACGCTGCTGCACGATGAGCGGCGGTCGGGCGAGCTGCTGGGCGAACGGATCGGCGAGCTGTGGATGCAGGCGCAGACCGAAAGCCTGGGACCGGCGTTCGAGTTCAGCCCGGAATACGCGGTGTTCTGGGCCTATGTGCCGCATTTCGTGCACACGCCGTTCTATGTCTATGCCTACGCCTTCGGCGATTGCCTGGTGAATGCGTTGTACGGCGTGTTCCAGGCCGGCCATCCGGAGTTTCAGGCCAAGTACCTCGACATGCTGCGTGCCGGGGGCACCCTGCGCCACCGGGAACTGCTGGCGCCGTTCGGCCTGGATGCCTCCGATCCGGGGTTCTGGCGGCGCGGCCTGGACGTCATCGCCGGGTTCATCGACGAACTCGAGGCAGGGGCCTGATGACGGACGCCGAGGACCACTCCACCCTGTTCGGCGAGCTCCGCCGCATGGTGCGCACCTCCGGCGCGGTCGGCGGCATCGCCGCGCGCCTGGTGGGGGCGCGCGCCTTCGGGGTGAAGACCGACCGCACCGCCCACGCCGAGGACCTGAAGGTGATCCTGGGCGGGCTGAAGGGCCCGCTGATGAAGGTGGCGCAGTTCCTGGCCACCGTGCCGGACGCCTTGCCGCCCGAATACGCCGCCGAATTCGCGCAGTTGCAGGCGAACGCGCCGCCGATGGGCTGGGCCTTCGTGCGCCGGCGCATGCAGGGCGAGCTGGGAGCGGACTGGCAATCGAAATTCGCCGCCTTCGGGCAACAAGCGGCGGCGGCGGCCTCGCTCGGCCAGGTCCACCGGGCGCGCCTGCCGGACGGCACCGAGGTCGCCTGCAAGTTGCAGTACCCCGACATGGCGAGCACGGTCGATGGCGACCTGCGGCAGCTCAAGCTGGCGATGGCGGTCTATCAGCGCATGGACGGCGCCATCCGCCAGGACGAGATTCTCAAGGAGCTGTCGGAGCGGCTGCGCGAGGAACTCGACTACGTGCGCGAGGCGGCGCAGATGCGGCTGTATCACCTCATGCTGGCGGGCGAGCCGACGGTGCACGTGCCGGAGCCGGTCGAGGGCTACTGCACGCGCCGGCTGCTGACCATGACCTGGCTGGAAGGGCGGCCGCTGCTCGCCCGCCTGGAGGAGAACCCCTCGCAGGACGAGCGCAACCGGATCGCCGAGGCGCTGTTCCGGGCCTGGTACGTGCCGCTGTACCGCTACGGCATCCTGCACGGCGACCCGCATATGGGCAACTACCAGGTGCGGCCGGACGGCACGGTGAACCTGCTGGATTTCGGCGCCATCCGGGTGTTCGGCGCCAAATTCGTGCGCGGCGTGATCGATCTGTTCGAAGCGGTGCGCGACGAGGACATGGACAAGGCGCACCGCGCCTACACGTCCTGGGGGTTTGCCGACCTTGGCCGCGAGCAGATGGACGTGCTGAACGAGTGGGCGCGCTTCCTGTATGAGCCATTGCTGGACGACCGGGTACGGCGCATCCAGCCGACCGAGGACCCCAATTACGGCCGCGCCATTGCCGCGCGCGTGCACCGCGGCCTGAAACGGACCGGCGGGGTGATGCCGCCGCGCGAGTTCGTGCTGATGGACCGCAGCGCGATCGGGCTGGGCAGCGTGTTCCTGCGCCTGCAGGCCGAGCTGAACTGGAGCCGCATGTTCCACGACCTGATCGACGATTTCGACGACGCGGTCCTGGCCGCCCGGCAGGCGGAAGCCCTGGCCCGGGCGGGCGTGCCGGACACGCCCGGCGGCGGCTGAGCGGGGATGGCGGGAATTTAACGCCGGCGCAATTTGCCGACGCCGCGGACAGGCATAGAATTGGGTCTGTCCGAAAGCCGGACAGGCGGCGTCGTGGAGCCGGACGACTCCGCGGCGCAGGGTGAGATAAAACGCAGCGATTCCAGTGTATTGTTCTTGGCACGGGATTTGCAATGAGTGCGATGCGTGACGGATGGATGGATGGCCCATGGGCCATCCGGGCCTGCATGAAGGACAGTACGAGAGATGAGTGGTAACGTGTTGTCACCCGACGCGCTGCGACCTCCAGAAGGATAGACTGCCATGTCCCGCATCGTTCATCTCGCCGCTCTGATCGCCCCATTGGCGCTCGCGGCCTGTGTCGTCCCGCCGCCTCCCGGTCCAAGCGTCATGGCCCTGCCGAAGCAGGGCGACGATTTCTCCCAGTTCCAGGGACGGGATGCTTCCTGCCGCAACTTCGCCTCCGCCCAGATCGGCCAGGGCAACCCGGCGCAGGCGGCGACGGATAGCGCGGTCGGCAGCGCCGTGGTCGGCACGGCCTTGGGGGCAGCCGCCGGCGCCGCCCTCGGCTCGGTCAGCGGCAACGTCGGCGCTGGCGCGGCGATCGGCGGCGCCACCGGCCTACTGGTCGGCAGCGCCGCGGGGGCGAACAACGCCCAGCTTTCCGCCGGCGAGATGCAGCATCGCTACGACGTCGCCTACACGCAATGCATGGTCGCCGGCGGCTACACGGTGCAACAGCCCAGCTATGCCCCGGGGCCGTATTATGCCCCGGGTTACGCCTATGGGCCGGCCTATGGCTATGCGGCGCCGTATCCCTACTATTACGGCCCGACCGTCGTCGTTGGCGGCTGGGGCGGCGGTTGGCGCGGCGGCTGGCGCCGGTAGCGCCGCGGCCCGGCCGCCGGGGGCCTGGACCGGCGGTTTGACGCAGGTGTGAATCCTGTCATCGGCATGGCTTGCCTTGACATGGATCAAAGCCGTAACGGCGAGTCCACGCCACAAGGCGGCGCGTCTGCCGTATACCGCACTGGAACACGCACATGATGCGCGCGAAGGCGCATAACCGGCCGTCCGGGCTGCCCATCTGTCCGGAACAACACCCTCTTGCGAGCCCATGCCCGCCCGGGCATGGTGCCTGCCTCACCGACGGGGCGGCATTGACTCAGCCTCTCCCGCCAGCACGAAAGGAATTCCGATGCGCCTTGCGGTGCTGAAGGAGCGCGCCGACGCCGAGACGCGCGTCGCCGCGACTGCCGAGACAGTAAAGAAGTTGATCGGCCTGGGACTGACCGTTGCGGTTGAAAGCGGAGCGGGCGCAGGTGCGGCCATCTCCGATGCCGACTACCAGGCCGCCGGCGCCGAGATCGCCGCCGATGCCGCCGCCACCCTGGCGGGGGCCGGCATCGTCTTCGCCGTTCGCCCACCGGCGCCCGAGCAGCGCGGCCTGATCCCGCGCGGCGCCCTGCTGGTGTGCATCGCCGGCGCGCATGGCGGCGAACCGGGGCTGGTGGCCTCGCTCGCCGAGGCCGGCATCGACGCCGTCGCGATGGAACTGCTGCCGCGGATCACCCGCGCGCAGAGCATGGACGTGCTGTCCAGCCAGGCCAACCTGGCCGGCTACCGCGCCGTGATCGAGGGTGCTGGCGCCTTCGAGCGTGGCTTCCCGATGATGATGACGGCGGCCGGCACCGTGCCGCCGGCGCGCGTGTTCGTCGTCGGCGCCGGCGTGGCCGGGCTGCAGGCCATCGCCACCGCGCGCCGCCTCGGCGCGATCGTCTCCGCGACCGATGTGCGCCCGGCGGCGAAGGACGAAATCCGCTCGCTCGGCGCTACCTTCGTCGGCGTCGAGGACGAGGAGACGGCCAAGCAGACCGGCGCCTACGCCAAGGAAATGAGCGACGAGTTCCGCCGCAAGCAGGCCGAACTGATGGCCACCACGGTGGCCAAGAACGACGTCGTCATCACCACCGCCCTGGTCATGGGCCGCAAGGCGCCGGTTATCGTCAACGCCGCCATGGTGGCCGCGATGAAGGCCGGCAGCGTGGTGGTGGACCTCGCCGCCGAGGCCGGCGGCAACTGCGAAGCGACCGTACCCGGGGAGATGATTACCACGCCGAATGGCGTGCGGGTTCTCGGCTATCGCAACTGGCCCGGCC
>PLTJ01000137.1 GCA_003164455.1 Acetobacteraceae bacterium | reverse complement strand
CGGCTTCGGCTCGGATAATGGCGTGGGCGTCGGCGGCCATCTGCGGCGTTGCGGTCTTCCTGGTGCCTATGGCCCAGACCGGCTCGTAGGCGACCACGCCAGCGAAATCCCTGGGCAGCGATCCCGCAAGCTGCCCACCCACCACAGCGTCCTGCCGTCCGGCCAGACGTTCTGCCTCGGTCTCGCCGACGCAGACGATGGGCACGAGCCCGGCCGCGACGGCGGCAGCGACCTTGGCGGCCACCTGCGCATCGGTTTCGGCATGATCGCACCGCCGCTCGGAATGACCGAGGATCACCCAGGTGGCGCCGGCATCGCGCAGCATGGCGGCGGCGGTGTCGCCGGTATGGGCGCCACTAGCGGTGCCGTGGCAGTCCTGTCCGCCGACCGCGACCGGCGTACCGGCGAGCACGCCGGCCACCGGGCGGATGACGGTGGCGGGCGGGCAAACAAGCAAATCGCAGGGAAGGTCCCTGGCACCCGCGGCTACGGTCTTGGCCAGCGTCATCGCTTCGGCCAGCAAGCCGTTCATTTTCCAGTTTCCGGCGATGAGCTGGCGCATTTTTCTTCCTTATCCACGGCGGCAGTGCCCGGTCCTACCGTAGGGAGGCTGGCAAACCAAGGGGCAGGGACCTATGGTGCGGCGCTTTTTCGTGGGATCCCCTATGCTTGCAACGCTCCGCGGCGGCCTCAACACTTGGCCAGCACGCCTGTTTTTCGCGTTCCTTGTGGCCCTGTTCGTCGCCTGGGGTGTCGGCAGCGACATCCTGCGCCTGATCTCCGGCGGCTTTTCGGACAACTCGGCAGCCACCGTTGGTAACCACCGCATCGAAATGCCGGAGCTGCAGGACGCCTATCGTCGCCAGCTTGCCCAGGCCATGCGCACGTTCGGCGACCACACCGAACCCACGCCTGAAATCAAACGCGCCGTTGCCGAGCAAGCCCTGGGCCGGCTGATCACCGAGTCCGCGCTGACCCAGGCCGCGGAAGCGATGGGACTCACCGCGCCGGATGACGTGGTGCGCCTGGCGACCTTCCAGGTACCCGCCTTCCGCGGCCCCAGCGGCCAGTTCGACCGCTCCGTGTTCGAGCGGACGCTGGCCAACAACAACCTGACCGAGGCACGCTTCCTGGCGTTGCTTCGGGTGGACATCCTACACCGACAGTTGCTGGAGACGGTGCGCGTCGGCGCTTTCGCCCCCGACGTGCTGACCCGCGAGGTATACGCCTTCCAGCAAGAGAAGCGGGTCGCCGACGAGGTCGATCTGCCCTTTGCCGCCGCGCCGGCACCGCCCGAGCCGACCGAGGCGCAGCTCACCCGCTGGTACGAGAACCATACGGACCTTTACGCCACCTCCGAGATGCGCCGCATCAAAGCAGTGTTGCTGTCGCCCGAGTCGGTGGCCAGCGATGTGCAGGTGACCGACGAGGATCTGCGCGGCGCATACGAACAGGCCAAGGCCAACTACAACCTGCCGGAGAAGCGCAGCGCCGAGGTGGTGCTGCTGCCCGACGAGGCGAAAGCAAAGGCGCTGGCGGCTGAGTGGCAGGCAGGAGCGGATTGGGCCACCATCCAGGCGACCGCCGCCAGAGCGGGCGGCACGCCGGTCGATCTGACCGATTCTACCCGCGAGCAGATTCCCTCGCCCGAGCTGGCCGAGGCCGTGTTCACCGCCCCGCCGGACGTCATCGCTCCGCCGGTGCAGACCGCGCTCGGCTGGTATGCGATGAAGGTGACCAAGGTCACCGCCGGCACGATGAAGACGCAGGAGGCGGCGCGCGATGAGCTGCGCGCCCGGGTGATCGCCGACAAGGCGTCGGACCTGATCTATGACCGTGCCAACAAAATCGAGGACCTGCTGTCCGGCGGGGTTGTGCTCGACAACCTGCCGGGCGACCTGGGGCTGGTCGCCGTCACCGGCACGCTGGACGCGCAAGGCAATACGGCGACGGGCCAGCCGGCGCCCATCCCGGGCAGCGATGAGCTGCGCAACGCGCTGATCCAGGCCGCTTTCCAGATGAAGCCGGGCGACCCACCACGGCTGACCCAGGTGGCGCCCGAGGGTGGCAGCCAAGCCTATTTCGCGGTCACGGTGGAAGACATCATCCCGCCCGCGCCGAAACCTTTCGCCGACGTGTCGGACCGCGTGCGCGCCGACTGGATGCATGACGCCATCCGACACACGCAGGAAGAGGCGGCAGCGAAGATCCTCGCTGCGGTGAAGAGCGGCGAGGCGTTGCCGGTTGCCGCCGCGGGGTTGCCGGTGCGGCGCCTGACGCCGGCCGGCCGCGCCGCCCCCACCGAGGGCGTGCCGTTTCAGCTCATCACCCCGCTGTTCAGCCTGAAGCCCGGCGAGCCCACCATGGTGGAAACCGTCGACGGCTTTCTGGTCGCTGTGCTGGTCGAGGTGCAAACACCTGACCCGGCCAGCGATGCAATCGGCTACGGCCGGGTCCGCGACGCTCTGACGCAGGCCCTCGCCAACGACATGGAAAGTGTGTTCACCAGCACTGTCCGCGAGCGTGCCCATCCGCAGGTGAACCGCCCGATACTCAACTCGCTGACTCAGTCCGACTGATGCTGCGCCCCCAGCAAGGGATCCCATGTAATGGATGCCGTCTCCACCCCTGGCTTCGCCGGATTTCGGCAGGACTACGAGCAGGGGCGCGGGCATCTGCTATGGCGACGGGCGGTGGCGGACCTGGACACGCCGGTGGCGGCTTTTTTGAAGTTGGCGCACGGCCAGCCCAACACGTTTCTGCTCGAAAGCGTGGAGGGCGGCGCCAGCCGCGGCCGCTATTCCATCATCGGCCTGCAACCCGACCTGGTGTGGCGCTGCCGTAACGGCCGGGCGGAGCTGAACCGGCACGCCTTGTCGGCGCCCTATGCCTTCGCCGCGGACGAGCGGCCAACGCTGGAGAGCCTACGCGCGGTGGTGGCCGAATCACGCATGGCGCTGCCGGAAGGGCTGCCGCCGATGTGCGGCGGGCTGATCGGCTACCTGGGCTACGACATGGTGCGGCTGATCGAGCGCCTGCCGGAAAAGAACCAATCCAGCATCGACCTGCCGGAAGCGTTGCTGGCGCGGCCGACTCTGTACGCCGTTTTCGACAATGTTACCGACCTGCTCACGGTCGCCGCCCCGGTGTATCCGC
>PLTJ01000268.1 GCA_003164455.1 Acetobacteraceae bacterium | reverse complement strand
CGGGCGTCCGTTTGCAGCGCGCGGAATTGAAATGGGAGCGGGTGGAGCGGAAGTCCGGCCGCACCGGCCAGGTTCATTCGCTCGGCGGCTTCACGGGCGAAGCGGAATATGAAGGCGAGCTGGCCGAATTCCTGCCCTGGCTGCGCGCCGCCCGGTGGGTGGGCGTAGGGCGGCAGACGGTTTGGGGCAAGGGGGAAGTGCGGGTGGTTTCGACATGAGATGTATCGCTCTGATTGGCGCGCTCGCATCGGCCGCGGCCTGCTGGGCGCAGACGGCTGTCACCATCGCGGCGCATCCGGAATCGCCGGGCATCGCCATTGCCGGTGACTTCATCGGCCTCAGCTTCGAGACGGGATCTCTCACTACGGCCACCGGGTTCCCCGCGGAAAACCCCATGTTGCAACGCATGGTGGCGCAAGTGGGACCGGGCCTGCTTCGCTTTGGCGGAAATTCGGTGGACCAGCTCACCGGCTGGACGCGCGGCCAGCGTGCGGCCTCGACGCCGACGAGCGTCATCACATCGAGCGACGCCGACCGGGTGTTCGCCTTCGCGCGCGCGGTGGGTTGGCGGGTGCTCTTCTCGCTCAACCTCGGCCATGGAGACCCCACGACCGACGCCGACGAGGCCGATTACGTCTACGGCTCGGCCAGCGATGTGCTCTCCGGGTTCGAAATCGGCAACGAGCCGGACCTGTACCACAGCAACGGCTTGCGGGCAGCCGCTTACACGGTCAGCGACTACATGGCCGAGTGGCAGACCTACGCCGACGCCATCCGGACCAGGGTCCCCGCCGCGGTGCTGACAGGCTCGGCGGCAGCCGGTTCCATCACCACCTGGACCACCACCTTTGCGAGCCAGTTGGGATCGCGGATTGCGCTTCTGACTCAGCACCTCTACCCGCTGGCGCCCACCAGTGCGGTGAGCTCCACGGCCTCCAACGTGGCGTCGATACCTCACATCCTGGGCAGCGCCGCGCGTCAGACCGAAGACACCGATGGCTCCCAGCTTCAGCAGATCGCGGCGGGCCAGAAGATCCCCTGGCGCATGGCTGAGACCAACTCCTGCTACAACGGCGGTGAGCCGGGGGTGAGTAATGTATTCGCCTCCGCGCTGTGGGGCGTGGACTATATGTTCACGCTGGCCGGGCGCAATGCGGCGGGCGTGAATTTCCACGGCGGGGGGACGGGCACTTACACGCCCATCGCCGTGACCACCACTCAGGCCACCGCCCGGCCGCTGTATTACGCGCTGCTGCTGTTTCGCGCCGCGGCGCGCGGCCGCGTGGTTCCCGTGACCGTGTCCACGACTAGCGTCAACCTGACCGCGTATGGCGCCCTGGATGACGACGGCACCTTGCGCGTGACGGTCATCAACAAGGACATGACGCAGGATGCCGCCCTGAGCATCGCGCCCGGGGCGGGGTATACCACGGCGCTGGCCATGCGCCTGGCCGCGCCGGCCGTGGATTCGACTACGAGTGTCACCTTGGGCGGGGCATCCGTGCAGGCGGACGGCAGTTGGTTGCCGGCCCAGCTTGAGAACATCCCCGCGAGCGGCGGCGCGTTCGCGACAACCGTGCCCGCGGCGAGCGCCGTGCTGGTCAGCTTCGGAAACGGCAGCATGGCGGTGGCAAACGCAGCGGGCGGCGGGAGCGGGATCGCTCCCAACAGCCTCGCCTCCGCGTATGGCCAGGCGCTGGGGCTGGTGGAGAGATCATCGCCCGCGTCCGGCCCGGTCGCAGGCTTGGCCGGCGTGGTCGCCACCATGACCGACGCCGCCGGCGCCACGCGGCCTCTGACGCTCAGCTATGCAGGCCCGTCGCAAGTGAACTTTCTGGTCCCGAACGGGACCGCCACGGGCACGGCAACGGTCCATATTGGCGTCGTGAACGGCAGCGTGACGGTGAGCGCTGCGGCGCCGGGTCTGTTCTCGATGGGCGCATCCACCACCGCGGCGGCGGGCGCCATCCGCGTGCCCAACGGCCAGACCACCCAGACCGTGCTGCCGGTTTTCGATTGCGGCAGCGGAACGTGCAACACCGTGGCCATCGTCATCGACAATCAATCCACGGTATACGTGAGCCTGTACGCCACGGGATTGCGCGGCGCGGCCGCATCGACGGTGACCTGCACGGTGGGCGGCGTGCCGGCGCCGGTGACATACGCCGGCCCGCAGGGCGTGTTTCCGGGCCTCGACCAGGTGAACATTTCCATCCCGGCGGCTCTGCGCGGCCGCGGCGCCGCGGATGTCGTCGTATCGGCCGGCGGCCAGGCGTCGAACGCCGTGCGGCTGGCGTTCGGGGGCTGAGCGGCGTAGCCGGAGGACGCGGCGAGGCGCAGTTTCCCGGGACATAGCGTTCACACCGACCCTTATAGGACCGTCAGCCGATGGCGTCCACTACCGCTTGCACTATCGATCTCAAACCGATCTGGTAATGGTCGTATAGTTCCTGCCTGGAGCCCGATTGTCCGTACTGATCCACGCCCAGCGGCACCGTCCTGGCTCCGAACACGCTGCCCAGGAACGACAGCGCGTGTGGGTGCCCATCAATTACGGTGACCAATGGGCAATGGCGCTCGTCTTCGGGGATCAGTTGTTCGAGATGGTGCGACGCGGGTTGGCCGTTCATACGGGAGCGCCCGGCATTCACCCAACCTCGATGCAGCAGGTCCGGGCTGGTTACGTTGATCACGTTGACGAATAATTCGTCCCCGGCCAGGTCGTTGCTGGCGGCCACGGCCAGCGGGACCATGGCACCGCAGGTGAACAGGTTGACGACGTTCTCGCCCGGCAGAAAGCCAGGCTGGCCGCGACGATCGATCAGCCGGTAGCCACCCCGCAGGACATTCCGCCGCAGTTCCGCGGAGGAGGCGCTGGGGAACAGGTCCTGCGGCTGGGACACGGTGGAAAGACGCAAGTACAGGCTTTCCGCATCCGGCTCTTCGAGAATCCGCCGCACGCGGTCGAGCAGGATCCATTCCAGTTCCTGCGCAAAACACGGCTCGAAATAGGCGATGCGCGGGCTCTCGATACCGAACGAGGGAGGCATCAGCGACTGGTGCAATC
>PLTJ01000392.1 GCA_003164455.1 Acetobacteraceae bacterium | reverse complement strand
ATCCGCTGGTGGGGCGTCATCGCCGACACCGGCGGCGACGGCTTCGGCCTGCTCGTCAGGCGCGACGAGGGCGCCGCGCCGGAGGGCTGGACGGCCCGCCAGCTGCTGGCCGTGGCCAGGGCGCGCATGGTCGCCGCGAACCGCCGGCGCTCGTCCCCGGCTACGGCCGCCGCCATCACCCGCCTGGACTTGGCCGGTGCCGGCTGCCGGATCGCGCGTGACGACCCTGTCACGTTCGAGCCGGCCGGCGTGGCGTCGCCCTACCCCTGGACCATCGCCAGGTGCGGCGAGTTCCACCTGCCGCTGTGCCCAGACCCGGAGGGCCTGGAAGAGGGCATCACGCCCGAGCAACTGCTGATCGTCCTCGACCAGCTGCTGCACGACGCGACCGGGACCTTCCCGCATGCCCGGGACGTATGGGCGTGCCGCCGCCACGTCGCCGCGGCGCTGGCGGCGGAGGTGCGCCGGGTCTCGGCGACAGACTGAGCAACGACAACGAGAGCCAAGGCGCCCGGCGGGGATCGTCCCCGCCGGGCCACCGAACTGCCACCACCACCAACCGGAGAGAAACGAATGGCACTATCCATCGGCGACTTCATCGCCGGCACGGCCACGTCTGCGTTCCGCAGCATCGGCGGCGTCCAGGCCGTCGTGGCCGTGAGGCCACCGGCGTGGCCCGCACCTGCGCTCCGCCCCGGCGCCGCGCCGCCGCTCCGCGACCTCGCCCTCGTCAAGATCGAGGTGAACTTCAACCGCTGACGGAACGGCGGCGTCCCCCCGCGGGGGCGCCGCCTGCTCCGGCCGGCAACGCCCGAAAGGCACGGCCATGGCCAGGACCACGATCACCCGCGCCCTGCTGAACGGCCTGCCGCCCCTGCCCGCGGGCGCCGCCAAACAGCGCATCTTCGACGGCCAGCTCCCCGGCTTCATCGCCGAGCGGCGCCGCTCCGTCACCACCTTCTACTTCCGCTACGCCGACGCCCGCAGCCGGGCGCGCGAGGTCAAGCTCGGCCGCCTCGGCGACGTCACCGTCGAGCAGGCGCGCCGCCGCGCCGAGCAGATCAAGGCCTCGGTCAGCCTCGGCGCCGACCACGTGGCGGCCAAGGCGAAGCTGCGCGCCGTGCCGACCCTCGCCGACTTCGCCCGCGACCGCTACCTGCCGCACGTGCAGGAGCGCCTGCGCAGCGCCGGCAACATCGAGGCCTACCTGCGCCGCCGCATCCTGCCCGCCCTCGGCCGCAGGACGCTCGACGCGATCACCCAGGAGGACGTGGCCGCGCTGCGCCGCGGGCTGATCGCCGAGGGGCTGTCCAACGCCAGCGTCAACCGCCACCTCGCCACCCTGCGCGGCATGCTGAACCTGGCGCTGCGGTGGCAGCTGTTCGACGGCCGCAACCCCGCGGCGTCCCCCGGCATGCTGCCGGAGGCTGGCAGGGACCGCTACCTGACCGCCGAGCAGACGCAGGCGCTGATGCACGCGCTCGACGCCGAGCCGCGCCGGCACGCCGCGGCGGCGCTGGCGCTGCTGGTGGTCACCGGCGCGCGCAAGCAGGAGGTCCTGAAGGCGAGGTGGGAGAACGTCGACCTCGACCGGTTCCTGCTCACCGTGCCACGGGCGAAGAACGGCCGGGTCCGGCACGTCCCGCTGTCGCCGATCGCCGCGCACATCGTGCGCCAGCAACTCCTGCGCCGGCCCGGCGACAGCCCGCACGTCTTCCCCAGCGACCGCCGGCCGGGGCGCGCGCTGGAGAACCTGCGCGGGGCCTGGGAGCGGGCCAAGCTGGCCGCGGGCCTGCCGGCGGAGCTGCGCATCCACGACCTGCGCCACTCGTTCGCCTCCGCCCTGGCCAACGCCGGCACGCCCCTCTACGAGATCGGCACCGTGCTCGGCCACACGCAGCTCTCGACCACGACGCGCTACGCCCACCACGCGCCCCAGCGCCTGGTGCAGACCGCCGCCACCGCGGAGCGCGCCTGGAACCTGCTGCCGGCGCCCGAGCCGGCTGACAACGCTGCCTGACCGTGCCTGACGCGTCGCGCGCATGGCGGGCGGGAGGGGCCGACGCCCCTCCCGCCCCGTCCGGCATTCATTTTTTCTCGCCGCCACTGCGCGCCGCTAACCCGGCTGCGCGGTTCCCCGGCGTGTTCGGCGGCGAAATGGGGGGGGGGTGACTAAGCAGCGGTATTGTGGCGCAAACGCAAAACCCCAACCGTTCCACTTTTGCCGCTGCGATCTCATTTTCCAGCGCGGAGGCGTGCCCTTATATCAGCGCAGACCAAGGCTGAATGGTTCGGATTGCCATATCGTGGCGCGAGGAGCTATGAGCGTCTCTCATTTTTTCTGTCGGATTGACTTGTTCCTCCGTTCATGGCGGGAATTCCGCCATCACGCGGAGGGCCACCATGTCAGACAACCAAAGCGAGACCGAATCAGCCCGGAAAGCCGCCGCGCGCCTCTCCAGAGCGGAAGCGAGGGCCGCGGTACCTGCAATATTTGTGGATTCTTGGAGCACCCTCATTTGGCCAGGGCATATCCGAATCGTACTTGGTGAGTGGTTGATGAGGAAAACGAACTACAGAGCGGCATTTGTGATGACGTTGGAGGACGCCAAAGATTTGGCGGAGATTATCCTAAAGCAAGTTGCGGTCCAGCAGAAAGAAGATGCTGAACCGCTAGAGCTAGCAACAGTAGAAGAAGACTCCACCCCGGAAACGGAAGCCTAATTTGGCAACGAAATCAGCCAACGGACGGACTACTAAGGCCGGACGCTTGTTGGAG
>PLTJ01000395.1:2067-3776 GCA_003164455.1 Acetobacteraceae bacterium | reverse complement strand
GGCAATCACTTTCATCGCCCAGGCCCTGAACATTCCATTGTCCTGGGGCGACTATGCGGTCATTTTGGCGGTGTTGTTGTTGACCTCGAAAGGGGCGGCGGCGGTGACCGGGGGTGGGTTCATCACGCTGGCCGCCACGCTGGCCACGCTGAACGGCAAGGTGCCGGTCACCGGAATTGTGCTGGTGCTGGCGGTCGATCGTTTCATGAGCGTGGGGCGGGCGATCACCAATCTGTTCGGCAACGCGGTGGCGACGGTATTCGTGGCCTGGTGGGAGAACCAGCTCGACATACCGCGGGCCCGTCTGGTGCTGGCCGACAAGGAGCGGCCTGCCCAGGCCGAACTGACTCCCGGTTGAGATCGGCCTCGGCCATCAGGAAGAATTGGACACGGCGGCTGGGTTCCAGGGGCCTCCCGGCTCCTGACCTCGCTTTTGCGTGACATTGCGGTTGTGAGCAGGCGCGTGTTCTCCTATTGAGCACTATGTGCGGCTGTGTGTGCCGCGTGGGTTTTGGACGCAGAGGGGAGCCGAGCATGAAGACAGGATGGATCGTGGCCGCGGCGTGTGCGGCCGTGCTGGCGAGTGCGGCGGGAGCGCAGGCGAAGACCCTGGTCTATTGCACCGAGGGCTCGCCCGAGAACTTCAACCCAATGATCAACACCACCGGGACGACGTTCAACGCCAACCTGCCGATCTACAACCGTCTGCTGGAATTCCGCCCCGGCACGACCGAAGTGCAGCCTGGATTGGCTGAGAAGTGGGACGTGTCCGCCGACGGCACGACGTTCACATTCCATCTGCGCCACGGCGTCAAGTGGCAAAGCAACAAGACGTTCACGCCGACCCGTGATTTCAATGCCGACGACGTGATCTTCAGTTTCGAGCGGCAGTGGAAGGACAGCAATCCGTATCACAAGGTATCGGGCGGCAACTACAGCTACTTCAGCGACATGGGCTTCGACAAGCTGCTGGTATCGATCGACAAGCTGGATCCCTATACGGTCCGGTTCACGTTGAACGCGCCTCAGGCGCCGTTCCTGGCCGACCTGGCGATGGATTTCGCCACCATCCAGTCGAAGGAATACGCCGACGCCCTGCTGAAGGCCGGCAAGCCGGAGGCGATCGACCAGGAGCCGATCGGCACCGGCCCGTTCGAGCTGGTGGCCTACAGCAAGGACAGCACCATCCGCTACCGCGCCTTCCCGGGATACTGGGGGCCGAAGCCGAAGCTGGATGCGCTGGTATTCGCCATCTCCACCGACCCGGCGGTGCGGCTCGCCAAGCTGCGGGCCAATGAATGCCAGATCGCGATCTATCCCAATCCCGCCGACCTGCCCTCGATCCGCGAGGACAAGAACCTCCAGTTGCTGTCGCAGCCCGGCCTGAACATCGGCTACCTCGCCTTCAACAACACCAAGGCGCCGTACACCAACAAGCTGGTGCGCCAAGCCATCAACATGGCCATCGACCGCAAGGCCATCCTGACCGCGATCTACCAGGGCGCCGGCGAGCAGGCCAAAAACCTGATCCCGCCGACCATGTGGAGCTACAACAAGTCGGTGCAGGACTACCCGTACGACCCGGCGAAGGCGAAGGCCCTGCTGGCCGAGGCCGGCTTCCCGAACGGCTTCGAGACCACTCTGTGGGCGATGCCGGTGCAGCGGCCGTACAACCCCGACGCGCGGCGCATGGCGGAAATGATGCAGTC
>PLTJ01000395.1:502-1955 GCA_003164455.1 Acetobacteraceae bacterium | reverse complement strand
ACCAAGCTCTATGAGCAGGCCCAGGTGATCATGCACGAGGAGGCGCCGTTCGTCCTGATCGCCCATTCGGTGGTGTTCCTGCCGATGCGCAAGGACGTGGAGAACTTCAAGATGAGCCCGTTCGGCNNCCCCGCGCCGCGGGGGAGGGCAGGGCCTAGACCGTGCTCCGTTTCCTGTTGAGCCGCATCGGGCTGATCGTGCCGACCTTCATCGGCGTGACCTTCCTGAGCTTCATGCTGATCCGCCTGGTCCCCGGCGACCCGATCGAGGTGCGCGCCGGCGAGCATGGCATTCCGCCGGAGCGGCTGGCCGAGCTGCGCCATGAGTACGGCCTCGACCAGCCCTTGTGGAAACAGTTCCTCGATTACGAGAAGGGCGTGGTCACCGGTGGACTCGGCGTGTCGGTGGTGACGCGCGCGCCGGTGTGGGACGAGTTCACCACGCTGTTTCCCGCCACCCTGGAGCTGGCGCTGTGCGCCATCACGCTCGGCCTGGTGCTGGGCATCCCGTTCGGCCTGATCGCCGCGGTCAAGCGAGGGTCGGCATTCGATTACGGGTTGATGGGATTGTCGATGACCGGTGCCTCCATGCCGATATTCTGGTGGGGGCTGATGGCCATTCTGATCTTCTCGGTGGCCCTGGGCTGGACGCCGGTCTCCGGGCGGATCAGTGACATGTACTACGTCGAACCCTGGTCCGGGTTCATGCTGATCGATACCTGGTTCAGCGACGACAAGGGGGCCTTCGCCTCGGCGGTCAGCCACCTGATCCTGCCGGCGATCGTGCTCGGCACCCGGCCGATGGCGGTGATCGCGCGGATGACCCGTTCGGCCATGCTGGACGTGCTGGGCGAGGACTATATCCGCACCGCCCGCGCCAAGGGGCTGGCGGTCTGGCGGGTGGTGATCGTGCATGCGTTGCGCAACGCGCTGATCCCGGTGGTGACGGTCATTGGCCTGCAGGTCGGCACGCTGCTCGGCGGCGCCATTCTCACCGAGACCATCTTTTCCTGGCCGGGCGTCGGCCACTGGCTGATCGAAAGCATCCAGCGCCGCGACTATCCGGTGCTGCAAGGCGGCACGCTGCTGGTGGCGACGCTCGTCATTGTCGTCAATCTCGGCGTCGACATGACGTACGGCTTCCTGAATCCGCGTATTCGCCGATGAGTCCGCCCTGATGTCCGACCGCGACTCCGTCGCCGGCGCCGTGCGCGCGATCGCCCCCATGCCCAGCCGCTTCCGCCTGTTCTGGCGTAGCTTTGCCGAGAACAAGGGGGCGGTGGTCGGGCTCGTTGTGATGATCATTCTCGCGGTGTTGGCGCTGGGTGCCGACATCATCGTCCCGCACTCACCGATCGAGCAGTTCCGCGAGTCCTTTCTCACGCCGCCGGTCTGGCAGCACGGCGGCACCTGGACCTTCATTCTCGGTACCGACGATGTCGGCCGCGACATGT
>PLTJ01000395.1:0-414 GCA_003164455.1 Acetobacteraceae bacterium | reverse complement strand
CCTACCTGCCCGGCTTCACGCGGCTCTCCCGGGCTTCCGCGCTGTCGGAACTGTCGCGCGACTATGTCACCGCGACGCGCTGCGCCGGGGCGGGCCGGATACACCTGATGTTCAACACCGTGCTGCCGAATTGCATGGCGCCGCTGATCGTGCAGGCCTCGCTGGGCTTCTCCAATGCCATCCTCGACGCCGCCGCCCTCGGTTTCCTTGGCCTTGGCGCCCAGCCGCCGACGCCGGAATGGGGCACCATGCTGGCCGGCGCTATGCAGTACTACCAGCGCGCCTGGTGGGTGCTGGCCTTCCCCGGGCTGTTCATCCTGGTCACCGTGCAGGCCTTCAACCTGTTCGGCGACGGCCTGCGCGACGCCCTCGACCCGAAGCTGAAGCGCTGATGCACCTGCTGGAAATCCGCGG
>PLTJ01000269.1 GCA_003164455.1 Acetobacteraceae bacterium | reverse complement strand
GCCGCCGGTCTGCTCCATTCGGTCTAGCAGTCCTGCCAAATCGGTCTGGGTGCTCGCCGCCTGCCCCGCAAGGTGCGGCCGCGCCTTGCGGGGCACCCAGGATGGGCACACGATGGCGATACAGGGGGCGGCACAGGGCGGGTGATTTCCAGCAAAATCACTCCCTGATTGGAGCCGTTGCCGCCTCCCTCGCCCGCCACCATTCCCGCCATCTGGACCACGCCATGACGACACTGCCCGACGACGACGACGACGACCCCCGCTTGCCCGCGGGAATGAAGAACTACATGACCCCGACCGGTTACGACCGGCTGCAGGCCGAGTTGCACCAGTTGCTGCGGGTGGAGCGGCCGAAGATCGTGGAGATCGTTTCCTGGGCCGCCGGCAACGGCGACCGGTCGGAGAACGGCGACTACCTCTACGGCAAGAAGCGCCTGCGCGAGATCGACCATCGCGCGCGCTGGCTGACCAAGCGCCTCGACATCGCCGAGGTGGTGGACCCGGCACGACAGACCAACCGCGACCGCATCTATTTCGGCGCCACCGTCAGCTTCGTCACCGAGGACGAAGCCGAGCGCACCGTCACTATCCTCGGCGCCGACGAGGCCGACATCACACGCGGCGAAGTGAGCCTGTTCTCACCGATCGCCCGCGCCCTGCTGCGCGCCCGGGTGGGCGAGGTGGTGAAGATGCATACGCCGCGCGGCATCGAGGAAGTCGAGGTGGTGACGATCCGCTACCCGGACGCCTGAGCGGGCATCGCCCCCTCGCCCCGCTTTCTCACCCCCGCGTAAGGCGGCAATTCGGCGTTTACTCTTTGCCGGCAGGCTGGGGGCATGGCATTGCTCGTCATGCTCCTGCTGGCCGTGCCGGCGCTGGCCCAGCCCGCGGATTGCCCTTCCGTGCCGGTCGGGCCGCCGATGGATGCCGAGATTCGTGTCGGCCTGCCCGCTCAGACAAACGGCGCAGCCCAGGGCCACGCCACCGCCAAGCTGAGCCTGAAGGGACTTCCCTTACTCGGCACGCTCTGCCAGGCCGCGCCGCCGCCGGCCGTGGACGTGCTGCACGGACCGCCGGCGCCGGGCGGCCTGCTGCGCGGCGACGGTCCGGCCGATGTCCTGCATGGCGGGCCGGTGCGCGGGACACCGCCCGATCCCGCGCCGCCATAGCTCAGCCCGGCGCCAACCCTTCCTGCCTCAGCGCGGCCCTCACCGCCGGGCTGCACAGTACCGCCAGCTCGCCCGCGTGCTCGTAGTCCGGCATCAGCGCATCGATCGTCGCATCACGGCAGGCAGCGGGATGGAAATAGATCTCGTTCAGCCCATCCGGCAGGTGCGGGATCAGCCGCAACAGGCGGTCCTCGGTCATGTGCCCGGTCCAGGCCAGGCCGAACATGGCGTCGTTCGTCGCCATGCCGGCCCGTCGTGCCTGTCCTCGCAGCAACCGCGACCAGGCGTGCAGCGCCCGCGCGCCCACCGTCGCGCGCACCCCGCACGCTGCCATCACCGCCGACGGCTCGGCCGGCACGCGCACCCCGGGCAGCCCGAATTCGCCGCCGATCCGCACCAGCAGATCCCCCACCGTCGGGTGCAGGTGCATGTGCTTGTGCGCATCGGCATGGTCCAGCTTCAGGCCGGTGGCGGCGAAGGCGGCGAACTGCGCCCGTATCTCCGCCGCCAATTGCCGTCGCACCCGCGGACGGAAGAAATACGCGATCCCCAGCCGCAACGGCTCGGACGGAAATTGTCCGCGCGCATCGACCAGATCGGGAATCGCCGGCGGCGGCAACACGGCCGGCCCCTCGATCACCACCAGGTGCAATCCCACCCGAAGCCGCGGATTGCGCCGCGCCCGCAACACGGCATCCGCGGCGGCCGCCCCGGCCACCATCAGACTGGCGGCAGCGAGCATGCCATCGCGATGCGCTTGCTCAATCCCCTCGTTGACCGCCTCGGACAGGCCGAAATCGTCGGCGGTGAACAGCACGCGGCGGGTCATCCATCAAGGCCAGGGCGGAACCCCCGGCCTCCCTTTATGCCGCCGCGCCGTCGCGATGGCGTTCGCGGAGGAAATGGAAGAACTCCACGCCCTCGCGCAGGCGTCGTTTCATCATCTGCGGGCTGCGCACCATCTCGCCCACGATCGAGGCAATCTTCGGCGCCCGGAAATAGAAGCGGCGATAGAACGTCTCCACCGACTCGAAAATCTCGGTGTGCGACAAATGGGGGTAGTGCAGCGGCGCGATCTGCACGCCGTGTTCGTCCACCAACTCGGCGTTGTCCGCGTCGAGCCAGCCGTTCTCCAGGGCCTGCCGGTAAAGGGCAGTGCCGGGGTAGGGAGCGGCCAGCGACACTTGCAGCGTGTGCGGGTTCACCTCGGTGGCGAAGCGGATGGTCTCTTCGATGGTTTCCTTCGTCTCGCCGGGCAGGCCGAGGATGAAGGTGCCGTGGATCTTGATGCCGAGNNCGCTCTCGTAGCCCACCAGCAGCAGGCGCAAGCCGTTGTCGGCCAGCACCTTGAGCGTCGCGCGCGGCACGTTGGCCTTGGCGTTGCAGGACCAGGTCACGCCCATCTTGCCCAGCTCGCGGGCGATCGCCTCGGCGCGCGGCAGGTTGTCGGTGAAGGTGTCGTCGTCGAAGAAAATCTCTCGTACCTGCGGAAAGTAGGAGCGCAACAGCCGGATTTCCTCGGCCACATGGCCGGGGCTGCGCACCCGGTAGCGGTGCCCGCCAACGGTCTGCGGCCACAGGCAGAAGG
>PLTJ01000170.1 GCA_003164455.1 Acetobacteraceae bacterium | reverse complement strand
CGCACCGGCTCGCGCCCGAAAGCGCGAAAGCGCGCGACGCCTTCATATCGCAGCGGTCAAAACGCCTAGCCGAGCGCACCGGCATGACGGTTGCGGCTGCCGCGCAAGTGGTGGCGCGTCAATGTGCTGGCGTGCTGCTGCCGGACGTGGNNGCGCGCTTCGAGGGCGAAACGCTCGCCGATCCCCTCGAAGGCACCGATTACGGCTCCTGCAAGGCGAAGATCATGCGCCGGCCGGACGGCAGCCCGTGGATTCATTCCTTCGCGCACGGCCGGACCATCTATGAACTGAGGTACGACGCCACCGCGATCGAAACTGCGCTGGGCAAGACGATGGCTGATCGCGCAGCGGATGAACTTATCCGGCTGGTGCTGTCGGGTGATGTCGCCGAGGAAGAACTTGATCGGCTGAAGAACCTGGTTGTGAGCCGCGCCAACATCGGCAAACGCGTACTCGATGCCAAGCTGCGGCGCGCGCGCGGAGAACAGGCCGCACGGCATGAACAGGAAGCGCGTGCGCAGCGTGCAGCGGAGCGGCTGGACCCACGCCCGCAGATTTCCGCCCCTGCCCTCGATGCGCCTTGGCTGCCGCAGATGGCGGCACTCAATCAGGTGCTCGGCAAATCAACGGCACCCGAACCGCCGACGCGCGACGTTGAAGGGGCGATGACCGCAGTGCATGAACGGCGCGCCCTGAGCTTGCACACGTTGACCGCGGACAGCCTAAACGGTCACGACGAAACGCGGCTGCCGGCGCCCGAACAGCCGCTTTTGACGCGGCTTGACGAAGCTGGCCTGGCCGAGCTGATCGAGCGGCACATCGAGTACGTCGATGCGACCGGCCGCCCCGTGCATCTCGGCTCCGGCTTCGTGCGGCACTACCTCGTGCGCTCCGATGGCGAGCTGCCCGTAGTAACGGCCGTGGCGACAACGCCGATGGTGCTGCCGGACGGCACAATCCTGGCCGGGCGCGGGCTGGACCGATGCCGCGGCATCGTGTTTCGTATCCCCGATGCTCTACTTGCTCTCCTGCCCGATCGCGCAGCCTGCACAGATCAGTCCGTTGCCGAAGCAATGTCATGGCTGGTCGATGAATGGCTGGCCGATGTGGCAACAGACTATCCCGGCAAGTGCATCCTGATCGCCACCGCTCTGACGATTTTGGAACGCCTGCTTCTGCCCGAGCGACCGGCCTTGTTTGTCACTGCCGGACAGCGTGGCGGAGGAAAGACGACGGCGCTGCATATGATTTCGATGGCAACGCTGGGGCGCCGTGCCGCCGCGTGCGGCTGGTCAACGAGTGAGGAAGAACGCCGCAAGGCACTGTTCGCCTATTTGGGCGAGGGGCTTCCGTTCCTTTGTTGGGATAACCTGAGCCGTGGCGCAGCCATATCCTGCCCCTCGATCGAAAAGGCCCTGACGGCCGAAACGTACAGCGACCGCGTGTTGGGCGAGTCGCAAACCCGGACCGTCCCGGCGCTCACCGTGATGGCATTTACCGGCAACAATTGCGTGCCGCGCGGCGATCTGGCGTCGCGCTCGCTTTGCGTCCGCCTCGCCGTGGACCGGCCGGACCCGGAGAACCGGACGTTCAAGCACGCCGATCCGATCGGCTGGACTGAAGCGAACCGCGGGCGCGCGCTGGCGTCGCTCTACACGATCCTGCTGGGCAACCCAAGGCTACGCGCCGTCAGGCCCGCCGCGGCAGAAACCCGCTTCAAAGCCTGGTGGCACCTAGTCGGCTCGGCAGTTGAACACGCCGCCGAGTTACACGCGAAAGACACGACCGAACGCGTCGCGGCCCTCGTTGCCGATCGTCCCGCGTGCCCACCGGCTGCGATCAGCTTCCGCAGCATGTTCCTGGACGCCGAGGCGGACGAAGAACAGACATCCAGCCTCGCCACCGTGATCGACGTGTTGCGCGACCGCTGGGCAGCGGGTTTCGGGTCCGCCGACGTGGCACTGTTCGCGGGACAGGCTACCCAGGAAGCGATCGAGTTTAAGGCCGCGCTTGAACAGGCCAGCGGCAAGCCCATGCCGATCATCACCCCCACCACGATCACCTGGCGCCTCAAGGCGTTGAAGGATGCGCCGGTGCTGATCGAAGGCGCAACGCTCGCCCTGCGATATGTGCCGGACAAGGCGAAGAACGGCGGCGCGTTCACTGTCGAGACCGTGCGGCGATGAACGCAACCTACGCAATCTACGCATCCTTTTGGCCGGTAGCGATTCTGGAAAGGGTATTAACTGAACCTCGTTTATGCCTACCTCGCCCGCGAAGTAGGCTAAAAAGATGCGTAGGATGCGTAGGATGCGTTGCGGCGACCGTCCGGCAGAACAGAGCGCGACGCACTCGGCCACGGCCGCTTTCAATGCTTCCGCCGCCAGATTGCCCTCGCCGAGGTATCCCGCTACTACATCCGGCACGGACGACTGATTGGCAGTCAGTGGGCCTGCACCATATAATACCTTGCACGTCAACGCTTTACATCTCTATTCTGTCGCCGTGTCCGCCCGGTGTCCGCAAACCGGGCGCAATTTGCCCGCCGGAAGGCCGTCAACCCATGACTGCGATGCACGCCACCAACCGCCGAGATAGTCACCGGATCAGCCCTTACTCTAAACGTGTTGCGCTGGTGACGATGGACCGGCGAACAAAGGAAGCGCGGTTGCTGCGCGACACACGGGCGGAACTGACAGCACACCTCGGCGGCAACCCCTCGGCGACGCAACGCGCGCTGATCGAACAGGCGGCGCAGCTTCGCCTGCACTTGGCGACGATGGATCGCACCTTCGCCGAGACCGGCGGCAAGATGACGCTGCACGACAGCCGCACCTATCTGGCGTGGGCGAACAGCTACAGCCGGTTGCTGCGCCTGCTCGGCTTGAAGGGCGCACCCGAGCGCGGGCCGAGCCTGGCCGAAATCCTCGCCGCAGGGCCGCCGGCGCGCGTCAGGACGGCGCCGCCCGATGCCCCTGATGCAATGGCGCCACCCGCCGCACAAGCCGCCAGCGGCCCTCCAGCGGCCCCGGCGGAGGTGATCTGATGGGCGAGGCAA
>PLTJ01000396.1 GCA_003164455.1 Acetobacteraceae bacterium | reverse complement strand
ATGCACAGCGCGATCATCGTGATGATCGGGTGGCCGACGCCGATGAGGACACAGACCGCCAGCCCTCCCGCGGCCACCAAAGCGGCTCCGGCCACATGCCAGGTCCGTTCGCCGGTGAGGTCGGAATGGAAGCCCCAGGCGATCATCGCCACGAAAGCGCACAGGTAGGGCAGCGCGGTGACCAGTCCGATCCAATCGGTGGACACCCCGAGCCCCTTGACGATCAGCGGCAGGAAGAATACCAGCGCGTAGCTGGAGAAGTTCTGGCCGAAATAGGCCACCGTCAGCAGCCAGATCTTCGGGCTCAAGAACGCTTGGGCGAGCGAGAACTTCCGGATCGCCTCTTTCTGCGCCATCTCGGAGTCCAACCGGTTCTGCAACCAGGTCCGCTGTTCCTCCGTCAGCCACTCCGCGTGCTTCGGCCGGTCGGTCAGCAACTTCCAGGTCACGAAACACATGATGACCGGCGGCAGGCCTTCCATGATGAACAGCCATTGCCAGCCCTGCAGGCCCAGCATCCCTTGCATAAGCAGCAGCAGCCCGCCGACCGGCGGCCCGATGAACAGCGAGACCACGCTGGCCGACTGGAAAATGCCCATCATCCGGGTGCGATAGTACGATGGGAACCACCAGGTCAGATACAGCACCACGCCCGGGTAGAACCCGGCCTCGGCCAGGCCGAGGAAGATGCGGTTCCAGTAGAAGCTCGTATCGTTCCACACGACGGCGGTCAACGCGGCGACGATGCCCCAGGTGACCAGGATCCGGGCGATCCAGCGCCGCGCCCCCATCTTGTTGAGGATCAGGTTGCTCGGAATCTCGGCCAGGAAGTAGCCGAAGAAGAACAGGCCGGCGCCGAAGCCGAACACCGCGTTCGAGAATCCCAGATCCTTGACCATGGTCGTTGCGGCCATGCCAACGTTCGACCGATCCAGGTAGGCACAGAAATAGCCGAGCACGAGCAACGGCATCAGCCGCCAGGTTACGCGCCTGATCGTTTCTCGTTCGATCGGCTCAATTTCGTGCAGCATCGTTGCACTTTCAGCCATCTTGGTTCCCTCCTCGTCGTGCACCGGCCGCCGGCGGCAGGAAGCCTCCAAGTCGCGTCAGCTTCTCTGCCCATTACCGGGCCAATGCTGAAACGGACCATGCACCGCAATGAGTGCGGTGGCAACTGAGGGAAAGGACGGCAAACCGGTCTGGCGTCAGCTCTTGGTGACGTTGAAGAGCAGCGGAACCCCCTTGGTCGGCACGGTGACGCTCGTCCGCCGCCACCTCGCTCATGGCCGCGGTGATCGCCATGTCGGTGCCGATCAGCGTCACCACGCGCTCGCCGCGATAGCCGCATCGGGATCTGATCGACGGTCGGCTGCTCCCACCAATCCGCCGCGCCGGCCAGCAGGGCGGCGGCCGCGGTGGCGGGATCGGGGGTCACGTTCCACTCGATGCGGTCGAAAATCGGCACTTTACCACCCGCGGTGAACCGGCATGATCGGGCACATGCGGCTGGCCGGTTTCGCCGGCGCGTCGGGCAGCAGCGAGAAATGCTTGTTCAGGCGGAATACGATGGTGCGGTCGTCCGCCGCCGACACCTCGTCGGTGGCCTGCATCAGCGCCAGTCCGAAGAAGTCGCGCGCCCGCTCCGGTTCGCCGTCGTGAAACCGCAAGCCGTCGCGCAGCGTCAGCCGCCATGGCCTGCCGTCGTTTTCCACCACGTACCCGGTCACGTTTACGCCGCTGCCGCGTCACGTCAGGCGCTATCCGGGTGAGCATTTACCAGTTGACCAACCAAACCCATCTTGTATACCTATCATACCAAAGGGCAGCACCAGCGGCTTGGCGGATCGAGGAGGAAATGGCGGTTATGGCAATCAGGACGCACGATGTGTGTCCGTGCGTGCCAATGTGGAGCGATCCGATACCGTTCCATGTTTGCTTGGGGTTTTGCCCCGCTTACCGCCAGGAAGGCGGCTCATGTCCGTGATGTTGGTTTTCCTGGAGAGCAAGAATTCCGGACATTATTGCAGCCGCATGATGGCATGGCTGTCGACAGGGTGGTGTTTCAGGAGCTGCGGGTGCTGGCTGTTCCCGGTGGAATCTCGGTAACGTCGGTCAACCGGGCGACATCATAATGACATTTCGCATCGATACGCATCCAGTCCGGCGCCAGAAACTCTACGAACAGATCGTGGATCATCTCGAATCGATGATGCTGTCCGGTGACTTGGCAATCGGCGACCGTCTGCCTTCCGAGCGCAAGCTCATGGAAATCTTCCAGGTCGGCCGCCCCTCCGTCCGCGAAGCGTTGTTCGCGCTACAGCGAAAGGAATTGGTCAGTCTCCGAAATGGCGAGCAGGCCTGCGTCACACGCCCATCGGCACGAGGCATGATCGGCAATCTGTCCGGTGTTGTGCGTCACATGTTGCTGCAACCAGAAGGAACCCGCGAGTTTCAGCAGGCTCGGATGATTCTCGAGGTCAGCTTGGCCCGCCACGCCGCCCGCCACGCGACGGACGAAGATATACGTGATTTGGCGGAAGCCCTGGACCGGAATGGAGCGGCGATTGGTCAGTCATCCGAATTCGTTAAAACGGACGTGGCGTTCCATTTCGTCATCGCATGCAGCGCGCGCAATTCCATCTTCAGAGCGCTCCATGAGGCGGTATCCGACTGGTTGGCGGAACAACGCCAGATATCAACCCGCCATAAGAAGGCGGAGCGCGCCGCTTTCGAGGCACATCAAAAGATTTTCGCCGCAATTAAGACTCACGACGCTGACGCGGCGGAGCAGGCCATGCAGTTTCACCTGGAAGAGGTTGCCGAATTCTATTGGAGTTCGAAGATATCGCAACCCTGAAAAAGGAATGGTCATGGAACCATTGATAAGCATCAATAACCGCAGAGATTTGGCGCACGTGTTCTCCAAAACAACCAACGCGTAAAGCGAGGTGTATCATGGCAGCCCAGGCAATCCCCACGCAGCGGTGGGTGCGCATCATCCCTATTACTTTCTTGATGTACACCATTGCCTTCATGGATCGGAACAACATCGCTTTCAGCTTCTCCGGCATGCAGAAGGATTTGGCTTTCGCCGCGACGGGGTCGGGGTTAGCCGCTGGCATCTTCTTTTTTGGCTATCTCCTGCTCCAGGTGCCGGGCGCACTGCTGGCGGAGAAATGGAGCGCTAAGCGCTTCATTATGGCCGCTTTGCTCGTCTGGGGCGTGATGGCAATGGCGACGGGCTTCGTGCAGAACTTGACGCAGTTGCTCATCATCCGTTTTCTGCTCGGTGTGGTGGAAGGCGGGGTAGCGCCGGCGGCCATGATCCTGCTCACCAAGTGGTTCCCGTTGAACGAGCGGTCGCGTGCTAACGCATTGTTTTATCTTTGTATGCCGGTCGGTTCGGCAATTACTGGTCCGATCTCCGGGTGGATTTTAACCTATTACGATTGGCGTATGCTGTTTATTCTTGAAGGCCTCCCGGCAGTGGTCTGGGCCGTCGTATGGTGGTTTGGGGTTGATGACTCACCACGTCAGGCGAAGTGGATCTCCCCGGCCGAGCGTGACTACCTGGAGGCCACAATCGAGGCCGAGAGGAAAGAGATCAAGGCCGAGACACCAAGCATCCGCCAATTGGTGCACAATCGCAATGTGATCCTGCTCCTGTTGGTGTTCACCTTCATGTTGACGGGCTACTATGGATACGGGTTGTGGTTGCCGACGGTGGTGAAGGCGCTGTCGCAGGGCAGCATCATGCAGGTCGGCTGGCTTACCACGATCCCCTGGATCTGCGCCATGATCGGCTCGGTTTTGATGGCGATGCGCGCCGATAAGACGCGGGACTATAAATTTTATATCGCCGGTCCCCTCCTGACGGCTGCGCTATTCCTCACTCTGTCGGTTCTGGCTGGGCAGGCACGTCCGGTGCTGGCATTTGTGGCCCTCAGCATCTGCATGGGCTTCATGTCTTGTCACGCTATCTTTTGGACCGCTCTGTCGGCCTATGTGGCCGAGGAAGTGCTGGCCGTGGCGATGGGGGTCATCAACGCGGTCGCCAACCTGGGTGGATTCTTTGGGCCGTTCCTGGTCGGCTACCTGATCGACTGGACCGGGACGATCTACTGCGGTGAGGCGGCTCTGATCATCGCTCTGATCATCGCCGGATGCTTTGCCATGCTGTTGCGCAACCGCCTGGTCACGACCAAGACGATCAAGGCGACCGACCTCGCCGCGGCGGCGGATTAGGGAATGGGCACGGAGCGTATCATGCCAAAGGAAGGGCGGCCTGAGGGCGATGCAAATTGCTTCCAGCCGCAGGAATGAGAAGGCCAATGAATACCAAAAACGATAGGCTGATTGCCGAAGACGATCTCGTTGTCTTTTGCGTGACCGTGCTCCGGAAGCTAGGCATTCCCTCCGACGAGGCAGCGTTGATTACAGACAGCCTCGTCGAGGCGGACCTTCGCGGGGTTCATTCGCATGGCGTCATTCGATTGCCGATCTATGTCCAGCGTCTTGAGGCGGGGGTGTTCAATCCCCGCCCGTCGATCCGACTCGTTCGTGAAACACGCACGACGGCCGTGATGGATGGGGACAACGGGATGGGCCAGCTCGTCTGCCGACGCGCGATGGAACTCGCCATCGCCAAGGCGGCGGATGGCGACCCGGCCTGGGTCGGGGTGCGCAACAGCAACCACAACGGCACCGAGAGCTATTTCGCGCAGATGGCGATCGAGAAGGACATGATCGGCTTTTGCTTCACCATCGGCGGCATCAATCACGTGATCCCGTGGGGGGGCGCCGAAGGCATGCTTGGCAATAATCCCTTCGCCATCGCGTTGCCGGCGGCCGAGGAGCTTCCGGTGATCCTTGACATGGCGTGCAGCGTGGCTGCCCGCGGCAAAGTCAATGTTGCCGCCGCGCGCGGCGAGCCGATACCCGAGGGCTGGTGCACCGATTCTGCTGGCCGGCCAACGACCGATGCTTACGAGGCGCTGAAGGGCTTCGTCCTGCCGATCGCCGGTCCGAAAGGATATGCGCTGGCGACAACGATCGGGATGCTGAGCACCATGCTCTCAGGCGGTGCGTTCGGCCGCGATGTTACCCACCTCTATGACGATTTCGAACGACCGCAAAACATTGGCCATCTGGTCGGTGTCCTCCCGATCGTTTCCTTTGTTGAGGTCGACGAGTTCAAGCGACGGATGGACAAAGGTATTCGTGAAATCAAAGGAGCCAGGAAGAGGCCCGGTGTCGCCGAGATTTTCCTGCCCGGGGAACGCGAGCATCGCACGCTTGTCGAGCGTCGCAAATCGGGCATTCCGCTTGCTGACGGTACCATCGACGAGTTGCAGGTGCTGAGCGCCAAGTTCGGAGCGCCGCTGCGGCTGCTCCCGTGAGTGCCGAGCTGCGGGTTCGTTTTTGCCCTTGGTGTCGGTCAGGCCCATCCGACGGCCGATAACGCCGACACATAGTGAGAACTGCTGACTAGGGAGGCTTGGAATGACCATGGCGAAGGAAGAGGCCATTATACCGACTCGGTCCGACTGGCTCGGCAAGCGTAAGGAGGCGGCTTTGCATCCCGAGCTGGCCATAGTCGATTCGCACCATCATTTGTGGAGTCGCGGCGGAGAAGCATACCTTTTGCCGGAATTTCTTGAGGACACGACCAGCGGACATCGGATCGTTGCGACGGTTTACATGGAGTGTCACTCCAATTACCGGACCGGTGGAATGGAGCACCTTCAGCCGGTGGGCGAAGTTGAATATGCCTGCAAGATCGCGGAGGAGTCGGAGAAACGGCCGGGCAGTACCCGCGTCTGCGCCGGGATCGTCGGCAGCACAGACCTGCGGCAGGGCGATCACCTCCAAGAGGTTCTCGAGGCTATGGTGGCGGCTGGCCGCGGGCGATTCCGGGGCATTCGCCAGATCGCTGCCTGGCATCCGGATCCGTCGGTGAAGGGGACAGTCTTTAGTCCTCCGCCCGGCCTGCTCCTCGATCCAGGTTTGCGGCGCGGCATGAAAGTGTTGGCGGCAAAGGGTCTGTCTTTCGAGACCTGGGCGCTGCATACCCAATTGATTGAGCTCTATGATCTGGCCAGTGCTTGTCCCGACGTGGCGATCGTGATGAACCACGCTGGCGGCGCCATTGGCATGGGGCTTTATGCCGGCCGGCGGGATCTCGCCTTCGCAGAGTGGCGTTCGGCGATCCAAACGCTGGCGAAGGCTCCGAACGTGTTCGCGAAGATAGGCGGTTTCGGAATGCGCGTGTGGGGTTTCGGCTTCCACCAGCAGCCGCTTCCGCCGTCGTCCGAGGAGCTTGCTGTGGCATTACGACCCTATGTCGAGACCTGCGTCGAGGCATTCGGCCCGGCTCGTTGCATGTTCGAGAGCAATTTTCCCCCTGACAAAGGCTCCTTTTCGTATGTAAATCTATGGAACGCTTACAAGCGCATTATGGCGAAGTGCTCGGCCGATGAACAACGCTGGCTGTTTCGTGGTACGGCCGAACATGTCTATCATTTGGGGACATGAAGCGCGCCATTGCGTTGCGACTGCCGATCGTTATTTGTTGGTAACTTCTGACTCGGATCGACGCAGTGACCGGCGGGATCAGCACCATCCTGCGTCGTGAGGGCCTCTATTCCTCGACCTGGACGCGGCAGTCGCCGCTGCCTACGGCTGGCCAGCGGACCTCCCGGAGGCCGAAATCGTGGCTCGCGTGGTGGCGCTGAACGCGGAACGGGCTGCCGAGGAGGCCGATGGAAATGTCCGCTGGCCGCGCTCGGTCAGGCCCGCCCAACCGGCGGCGGTCGCTACGCGGCATAGCCCGCGCCGGCGCTCCGGTTCGGAACAGGGGAGAAAACCCGCGGAACGTCGGGATTGCTGGTGGAGGGGGTTGGATTCGAA
>PLTJ01000336.1 GCA_003164455.1 Acetobacteraceae bacterium | reverse complement strand
CCACGGGCTGATCGGGCCGCGGATGGCGCGGCGCGGGATGGCGTATTCGGCTTCCAGGCTCGCTGCCATCTGCGGGTCGGAGAACAGGGCCAGCGGGCTGTCGAACACCGGGCTGATCTGATCGCCCGCCTTGAGCACATAGATCGGCTCATGCTCGATCAGTTCCTTGAGCTTCTCGGCGAGCGAGGATTTGCCGCCGCCGACGGGGCCGAGCAGGTAAAGGATCTGCTTGCGTTCCTCCAGTCCCTGGGCGGCGTGGCGGAGGAAGCCGACGATCCGCTCGATCGTCTCTTCCATGCCGTGGAATTCCGCGAAGGCGGGATAGCAGCGGATGGTGCGGTTGGCGAAGATGCGGCCGAGTCGCGGGTCGCGCGAGGTATCGACGATCTCGGCCTCGCCGATCGCCATCAGCAACCGCTCGGCGGCGCTGCTGTACATCCGCGGGTTGCTGCGGCTCTGGTCGAGATAGGATTCGAGCGACATTTCCGCGTCACGACGCTGCTCGAAATGGCTCGAGAACCGCGATCGAAGCTTGTCAACGCTCATTCGCAGACTCCTAACGCAGCGGGGCGTTCCCCGGGTCCGTCACGCCCCTTCAGTCGGTGTACCGGATGACGCGGCCCAACACTGCCACCATCACCCGAATATTAAGGAGAGGACCCGAGTCCCCTCTCCCGAAGTCGCCGCCCCCTGCGGGGCGAACGCGCAGGCTCCCGGTGGTTATCCCGGGTCGGATTTTATAATGCGGAGTGCCGTGCGTCCCGACGCCAAAGGCGCCCAAGAATAGGGATGCTGGCACGTTGGCGGCGAGAAATCCATTTTAATCGACCCCCCGGAGGGAACGTAGTTGCGATTGACAATGCCCCGGGCCTTCCTTCCCCGGCCTTGACGAGCCGGCAGAGTGGTCAGTACAGTGGTCATACCACGACGCCATCACAGACGTGAACGAGACTGAAAAATCCCACCCGGAGGAAGCGGTCAGCAGCGGTTTCGACCGGGTGCTGGGTTTTCTCCGCGACCAGTTCCTCGCCGGTAGCATCCGCCCCGGCGACCGGCTCGCGCCCGAGCGCGAACTGTCGTTGCAGCTCGGCGTCTCCCGTCCGGTACTGCGCGAGGCGTTGCGGGCGCTCGCCATGATCGGCGTAGTGGAGATCCATCACGGCGTCGGCACGGTGGTGCGCCGCCCCGACGTTTCCGCTCTCGGCGACTTTTTCGCCTTTGCCCTCGCGCAGCGCCCGGAGCTTGCCGATGATGTGATGGAGGCGCGCATCGCCATCGAATGCCAGGCCATCCGCCTGGCCTGCTCGCGCGCGACCCTGGCCGACCTGGAGCGGCTGCGCGCGGCGCTGGACCGCATCCACGCCACCATCGAGGATGCCGGGTCCGGCGCGGCCGCCGACCACGAATTCCACACGGCGCTGGTGCGTGCCGGCCGTTCCGAGACGCTGCTGTGCCTGTACCAGGCCATGACCGACCTGCTGCGACGCTCGCATCGCGACCGCCGCGAACTGGTGCGGCGCTATCCCGACATCCGTGCCATCCTGGCCCAGGACCACGCCGGCATCTTCGCCGCCGTGGTGGCGCGCGACCAGGCGGGGGCCGATCGGGCGCTGCGCCGGCACTTCGTCATTGGCGACGAGCACCGCAAGGCGGCGCTCGCCGCTCCATCGCTTCCAACGGCAAAGGGACCGCATTCCTCATGACAGAACCGGGCAACAAGGGCGTCGTCGGCTTCATCGGTCTCGGCCTGATGGGGCGCGAAATGGTGCGCAACCTGCTCAAGGCGGGCCATGCCGTGCGTGCCTACGATGTGGTCGCGGCCGCGATCGACACGGCCGTCGCCGACGGCGCGACGGCGGCCGCTTCGGTGGCCGAGGCGGCGGATGGCGCGGACTTCGTCATCACCATGCTGCCCGACACGCCGCAGGTGGAGGAGGTCGTGCTCGGCCCCGGCGGACTGCTGGAGCATCCGCCGGTGGGCCGGCTGATCGCCGACATGAGCACCATTTCGCCCCAGGCGGTGCAGCGCATGCATGAAGTGCTGCGCGCGCGCGGCATCGGCTTCCTCGACGCGCCGGTATCCGGCGGGACGGCCGGGGCGAAGGCCGGCACGCTGTCCATCATGGTCGGCGGCGAGGCCGCGGATTTCGCCCGCGCGCAGCCGTATTTCGCCGTCATGGGCTCCACCATCACCCATCTCGGCGACAGCGGCGCCGGGCAGACCGTGAAACTGTGCAACCAACTGGTCGTTGCCCTCAACCTGCAGGCCGTGAGCGAGGCGATCGCGCTGGGCCGGGCGGCCGGACTCGATCTGGACAGGATGCGCACCGTGCTGCTGGGCGGCTCGGCCTCATCGTGGATGTTGAACCGGCTCGGCCCCGCCATGATCGCCGGCGATGCCAGCGCGGGGTTCCGCATCGACCTGATGTTCAAGGATCTGCGTCTGGTGCAGGAACTGGCGCAGGGGCTGTCGGTGCCGCTGCCCGGCACCGCCCTGGTCACCACCCAGTACGTCGCCGCGCGCGCGCATGGCGAGGGGGCCAACGGCAACCAGGCGCTGTTCCGTGTCTACGACCGCATGACCAACCAGCGTCGCGACTGACGGGCGGACGCGCGTGGGCATCACGCTCGACTTCGGGGCCGTCCTGGCGCGCTGGCCGATGCTGCTGGACGGCGCGTGGATGACGCTGGAGCTGGCCACGGTGGCGACGCTGCTGGGCTTCGCCATCGGCGTGGTCTGCGCGGTCGGGCGCCGCGGCCCGGTGCGCTGGGTGGCGTGGGCCTGCGGCGTCTATATCGAGGTGGTGCGCAACACGCCGTTCCTGGTGCAGATCTTCCTGGTCTATTTCGGCCTGTCCAGCCTGGGGCTGTCGCTGCCCGCCGTCACCGTCGCGATCGCGGCGCTGTGCATCAACGTCGG
>PLTJ01000310.1 GCA_003164455.1 Acetobacteraceae bacterium | reverse complement strand
GTCCTCATCGACCTGCGGCACCAGGACGGCGTAGGGCGCGGCGGTTTGTCCCGGCGGGTTGGTGGCGATCACGCCGCTGGCCTCGCCCGGGTGGTAGTCGCGGCCGAAGTCCAGCACGTGCAGCGGATTGGTCACGCCCGCATAGTGCACGGCGGGCCGCTCCACGCCGCCATAGGCGGAGGCCGGAATGTCGGGGAAGTGCACCTGGTCGGGCGCCACCAGCGTGCCGTCGATGATGTGCGGCACGACGGCGGGCGGTGGCGCGGCGTCGTCGCGTACCCAGGCCACGAGGTCGGCCAGCAGGGCACGCATCGTCCAGGTGTACGGGGCCGGGTTGGCCTGCTGCACGCAGGCATCGAACGGCGCCTTCGCGGGCAGCGGCAGGCCAGCCGGTGTGTGCTGGGTGCTTGCCAGCAGGTAGCTGCGCACCGCCGCCGGCTCGTGCAGATCCTCCCGCCCCAGCGGGTCGGTCAGCCCCAGCGACTGCCGTCCCTCCCAGAATTGCAGCGCGGTGGCGACGTCGAAGAGGCGCGGGCAGGTGTTGTCCGCGGTGCAGCGGTCGAGGATGCCCTGCGACCGGCCGGTGAGCGGGTCGGTCGTGCGGGCGTAGGCGAAGGGGAAGCCGAAGCCGGGGTAGAGGTGATCGACCTGTTGCCCCCAGCCCCGGCCGGGTTGGGCGAAGCGCACGTTCAGCGCCAGCAGCCCGCCGCCGTTGAGCACCAGCGCGCCGTCGAAGGCACGTTGTCCGGCCTCGTCGCGGTTGAAGCCCAGCAGCAGGAAGCTGCGGATCATCCGCCCGCCCTGGCCGGAGCCGCTGACGATCGCCTTCACCGCCTTGCCGTGCACCACCGGGTTGGCGGTGCCGGCGGCATCCTTGTCGGCGGATTTCAGGAAGCTCGCGAGATCGCGGGCAACCGCGAAGCCCAGCCCCATGACCAGCGGATCGCGGGCGCGATAGATCAGTTCGTAGAGCTTGCCGGGCTGGAATCCGGCCGGATAGCAGATCTTCGTCGCATCCGGCTTCGGCGCGCCCGTGGAGCAGTCGGCGAAACTCGAATCCCCGGCCGGGATGGCGAGACGCGTCGCGTTCTCGCGCGAGCGCACGGTCAGGCCGGGCAGGAACCCGTCCATCAGGGGCAGTTGGGCCGCCGGGTCCAGGCTGACCGTGGGGTAGGAAGCATGGGTCATGCCGGTGAACCAGCCGCTCGACAGGTTCAGCGTGGTGGTCGGCCCCGGCGTGGTCAGTTCGCTGCGCACGATGCCGGTCAGCGCCGAGCCGTCCGGGTTGTGGGCCACCGGCACCCGGAAGGTCATGCGCCCGTCGCCGGGCAGCACGTCGGCCTGCCAGCCGAAATACACCACCGTGGTGCCCACCCGTTGCAGCCAGCCGTCACCGGGATCGGCGGAGGTGTTCGTTTGCGCCGGCGGCCCCGGCACGTCGGCGTTGTACAGCGGCACGGCCCGCTTGTTGCCGCGGTTGACGATGTCGAACAGCAGCACGTGGTTGGACTTCGCCGGGTCGGTGGGGCGGATGATCTCGATGTCGGTGCTGTACTCCACCATGCCATGGGCGTTCTTCGGCGCCAGGCCGATATCCTGGATGGCGGCGTTGGCCGGCGCCTTCGGGTCCACTTCGCCATAGGCTCGGCCGAGCACCCGCGCGACGTCGTGGCCGCCGAAGGCCGGTTCGACGCGGGTGATTTCCAGGCGGACGATGCGGGCATCCGCCGGCCGCGCGATGACCAGCGGCACGGCGGCAAGCAAGGCGAGCAACCAGGGACGCATGGGGGCTCCGGATCGGCTGGGAACGGCGCGACGTTGCATCACGGCTCCTGCCCGGGCAAGCCGGCGCCGGTTGCCGCGACCTGGGCGGCGATCCAGGCCTGGCCCAGGCTCAACCCGCCATCGCCGGCGGGCGCTTGCACGGGCAGCAACGCGCGCAGTCCGGCGGCGCGCAGTCCACCGGCGACGCCTTCGGCCAGCGCGCGGTTGACGAAGCAGCCGCCGCCCAGGGCCACCGTGTCCAGTTCTTCGCGCGCCGCCGCCGCGCTGGCCCAGGCGACGATGCCATCGGCCAGCGTGCCGTGGAACAGATCCGCCCCTTCCTCGGGCGCGCAGGTGCGCAGCCGCTCCAACAGCGGCAGCAGATCGAGCACAAGACCATCCAGCCGCCAGCCGCCGGCCAGCGCGCGCGGCCTGGTGGCGAGCGCTTCCAGGCGCATCGCCGCCTCGCCCTCGTAGCTGCTGGTGCGCAGCACGCCCAGCAGCGCGGCGGCGGCGTCGAACAGCCGGCCGCAGGAGCTGGTGGACGGCACCCTTCCGCGCGCCAGCAGTTCCGCCACCGGGGCCGCCTGGGCCCCGAACCGGGCGACGATCTCCGCCTTCCGTCCCATCGCGTGCAACGCCGCCGCCGCCATCCGCCAGGGCTGGCGCGCCGCCCTATCGCCACCGGGCAAACAAAGTGGGCGCAGATGGCCGAGCCGCCGGAACGCCGCGCCGTGGAGAAAAAGCAGTTCGCCGCCCCAGGCGCCGCCATCGCTGCCAAAGCCGAACCCGTCCAGGACCACCGCCAATGCCGGCCCCGTCACCCCGTGCTCGGCCAGCACCGCGGCGGCGTGGGCATGGTGGTGCTGCACCGGCATGACCGGCAGGCCGAGCCGCTCGACCAGGCCCCGGGCGGGAAAATCCGGGTGCAGGTCGTGCGCCACCAGCACCGGAACGGTATCGAGCAGGTGCAGCAGGTGGTGCGCCGCCGCGTCGAGAAAGCGCAGCGTGGCGGCGTTGTCCAGCGTGCCGACGTGCTGCGACAGCACCGCCTCGGCGCCGCGGGTGGCGCAGGCCGTGGCCTTCAGCACGCCGCCCAGTGCCAGCACCGGCGGCACCGCGCGCGGCAGCGCGATGGCACGCGGGACGAAGCCGCGGGCGCGGCGCAGGAAACGCGGCACGGCGTCGATCACGCGCACCACGCTGTCGTCGCAGCGGCTCACCACCGGGCGGTCGTGGCTCACCACCAGGTCGGCGATGCCGCCCAGCCGCGCCGCGGCCTCGGCGTCGTCGATCACCAGCGGCTCGCCGCCCGGGTTGGCGCTGGTGGCCACCAGCAGCAGGTCGTTGGCCGCCGCCAGCCAGGCCGTGCCGGGCGGCCGTCCCACCGCTTGGTGAAACAGCAGGAAATGCAGCGGCGCCGCCGGCAGCATGACGCCGAGCGTATCCAGCCCCGGCGCCAGCGCCTCCGGCAGGCCGGACCGCCGCGTCAGCAGGACGATCGGGCGCTCGATCGACTCCAGCGCCGTTCGCTCCACCGGCCCGATCCGCGTCCATCGTTCCGCGCTGAGGGTGTTCAGCGCCATCACCGCGAACGGCTTGCCGCCACGTTCCTTGCGGGTGCGCAGGCGCGCGACCGCGCCGGCGTCGGTGGCGTCGCACAGCAGGTGAAATCCGCCCAGCCCCTTCAGCGCCACGATCTGCCCATCCAACAGCGCCGCCAGCACCGCGGCGATGCTGTGCGACAGGCGCGGCCCGCAGGCCGGGCAGGCCACGGGTTCGGCATGGAAGCGCCGGTCGGCGGGGTCGCGGTATTCGCGCCCGCAGTCCTCGCACAGCGGGAACCCGGCCATCGCCGTGTTGGGCCGGTCATAGGGCAGGCGCCGCGTGATGGTGAAGCGCGGCNNATCTCGGCCAGGCAGTCCGCGCAGACGCACGCATCCGGCCCCACCGAGGTCGCCACCCGCCCGGTGACGCTGCCCAGAATGGTAAAACCGGCCTCCCCGGCGACCGGCGGGCAGGACTGCGTTTCGATGGCGGTGATCCGTGCCAGCGGCGGCGGGTCACGCCGCAGAACGTGCAAAAACTCGGCGACGCGCGCGCCCTGCACCTCGGCCAGCA